>NZ_JALKIK010000007.1:0-149213 GCF_023050955.1 Anaerobiospirillum sp. NML120511 | reverse complement strand
GCCCAGCCCGCCCCTGACCGTCAGGACCTCCCTGCCCTGAACAACCGGCCCTTTCCCGACATGAGATGACTGTCACCGCTCTGCACAACCGGCCATGCATTACCATATCCAGGCTGCCCGGTTTTCCATGACAAGGACAGCTCACAGCTGCCAGACTCACATCGACAAGGCAGCTCACAGCTGTAATGATCGCCAGGACAGGACCAGACGGTCCTGACCACAGTCCATCCTCCTGGACAGGCCTGTGCCCTGCACATGCCGATGGCCTGCACTGCCCCATGCCCTGCACATGCCTGTGCCCAGCATAATCCTATATCCTGCATGCCCCCATGCCCGGTCCTCACTCATGGGCCAGCCTCAGCAATGGCACCATCTGGTCCCTGATTGCCAGCATCCTCGAGACTCGCTATGTACCGCAATGGCATCAGTATACTGAGCTATCAGTTCACTCATCCCTGCTCGACATTTGCCATCAGTTGCTCACCTGCACCACTCTTTAACCAGGGCAGGGACGTCACCCCATGCTCAAGTCTTAATATATGACAGCAGCAAGCAGCTGCCCTTCTGAGCTGTCCAGCTTAACAGTCCCGATCTTTTCAGCAGCCGCATCACAACGATCAGACCGACTAAGACGACGGCCCGAATGTCATGCGCTGAAGCAGCTTATGATGCGCTGGAGCAGCCTGGTGTAGAACTGATGCGCCTGGGCCCCTTGGAACATAGCTGATTGACTGGAGAAGCCTGGTTTAGAGCTGATGGCCGCAGGCGACAGGAGGTGCTGCTGCTGTGCTATGTTCAGCGGCAGCGCCTGCATGACTGCAGAAATGAAAAAGGCTGGTCCATAGGAACCAGCCGTTTTCACCTTTTTCAAGGAGAATGATCATGTCATTTGCTGATTATTCTTCGTCAGCACTCATGGCCTCGAGCTCCTGCTCGGCCTCTTCGGTGGACTTGCCGAACCACTTGACGTGGATCTTCTCGAGCTCACCTGACTCACGAATCTTCTCAAGACCGGCATTTAACTTGTCACGCAGCTCTTCCTCGCCCTTACGTACGGCAATACCGAAGGAGTCGATGTCTACCTTGAACTCAGGGGCAACAACATCGACGAGGGTATCCAGACCGGACTTGTTGAGGTAGTAGAGGTTTACAGGACGGTCATTAATCAGAGCCTCACAGCCCTTATTCTGCAGCTCACGCATGGCGTCAGCCTGATCGTTTAAGGCCTTTACTACACCAGGGGATACCTTGTCAGCAAAGGTGTGGGCAGTGGTACCAATCTGTACGCAGATTGGCTTGCCCTTGAGAGCCTCAGTGGTGGTGTACTTGGACTCATCTTCCTTTCTGATTAACATGGAAAGGTTGGAGTCATAGTAGTCATCAGAGAACAGAACACGCTTCTGACGGGCTTCGGTAATGGTCAGACCGGCGATGATAACATCGATGTTACCGGTGATTAAGGAAGGGATAAGACCATCAAATGGCATGGACATCATGGTGACTTCATCACCGTTGGCCTTGGCAATGGCATTGATTACGTCAATGTCAAAGCCGATGATCTTGCCGTCCATGTCGATAAACTCAAATGGAGCGAAAGTTGGGTGGGTGCCTACCTTGAGGTTTTCAGCCATGGTCTGGGCAGAGAATGAGGCGGCAGTAATACCGAGAGTTAAAGCCAGCAAAGTCTTCTTAAACATCGACTACTCCAAAAAATGTGGTAATCAAGAAACAGACAGGATCTGTTAGCTGCCTGTTCTGATGCAGGGCCGGATCAGTATCTGACGCTCTGCCTTATGTTATTTTGTTATTTTATGGATTTTATCATTAAGCCGCGATTCTAAGGGCTTTATGAATCTTTTGCTCAAAATTGGTGCTTTAAGATTATACCGACCCCAAAAACGTTCATAAAAGGGGCATTATCCCCCTTTTGCGCAGCTCAGGAGCCCCTGCACTATGCAGCCCCTCCTCCCTTGCTGCCAGCACACAACTGCACCGCGCCGCACCGGGCTCAGCTGCGACAACATAGCATGACGGCGCTGCGCAGCTGCAGCCCAGCCAACGCTGAGCGCAGGCGCCTTGGCCATGTTGAGGCAGACGCAGGCTGCTCCATGGGCCCAGGTCACTGGCGCCCGGCGGCGCCAGAACCGCAGGCCTGCAGACACCGTCAGGTTAAGGCGTGCGGATGCGAGCGGAACAGGGATGCACAAATGAAAAAAAACGCAGAAAGCGTGTACCTTCTGCGTTTTTGGGAGTACCTGAAGTCCGACATTAGTGAGGCTAACCGGCCTTCAGGACATTAATATGATGGAAACTGGTTTTTTCCGTTGCCCGCACCTGCCGGGGCAGCTGCAGATGTCATTGTCTTAAGCCGCGCCCTGAGGGGCATGCCAGAGGCACAGGCCAGAGGCTTAGATGATTACCAGACGGCCTTCGATGGCGCCGGCCTGGTCAAGAGCCTCAAGTACGGACATTAAATCGCCTGGAGCCAGACCTACTTCGTTTACGGCACGAACCAGGTCATCAAGAGTGGTGCCGCCGTCAAACTTGAACATACGGCCCTGCTTCTCTTCCACAGCGATGTTGGAATTTGGAACAACAGTAGTACGGCCCTGTGAGAAAGGATTAGGCTGTGAAACCTGAGGATCCTCGTTTACGGTCACAGTCAGACCACCATGGGTAACAGCGACTGGACGCAGACGGACATTGGAGCCTACTACGATGGTGCCGGTACGGGAGTTGACCACGATGCGGGCCTCTTCCTTACCCTCGGTGATGTCGAGGTTCTCCAGGGCAGACAGGAACTCAACGCGCTTTGCTGGGTCACGTGGAGCACTGACGCGGATGGAGACGGCGTCCTGAGCCAGAGCAGAACCGGTACCGTAAATATTGTTGATGGTATCGGCAACGTTCTTGGCTGTGGTGAAATCAGCACGATCAAGATTGAAAGTGATGGAGTCAGTGAGATTGAAGTCGTTTGGAATCTCACGCTCTACGGTAGCACCGTTAACGATACGGCCTACAGTAGGAGTATTAACAGTCACACGGGAACCGTCAGCACCTTCTACACCCAGACCGCCTACTACTAATGAGCCCTGAGCAATGGCGTAGACGTTACCGTCAATACCACGCATCATGGTCTGCAGCAGGGAGCCGCCGCGCAGGGAGTCAGCCTCACCAATGGCAGACACGGTAACATCAATAGTCTGACCAGGCTTGGAGAAAGGTGGCATCTCGGCGTGAACTACTACTGGAGCCACGTCAGAGATCTTGATACTGGTGTTCTCAGGAATCTTGATGCCAAAATTGTTAAGCATGGAGCGGAAGGACTGCTCAGTGAACTTGGAGTTGGACTCACCAGTACCGGCAAGACCAGCTACCAGACCGTAACCTACCAGCTGATTGGAGCGCACACCCTGCACACGGGCAAGGTCCTTCAGGCGCGCACCCTGAGCCGTGGCCAGAGCCACTGCCGCAAGGCAGGCAAAGGTAAATATGTACTTGAAAAATCGCATATCCCGTCCTTGGAAGATATTCCGGGAAATCTGTTATCAGCAGGGCTGCTGCCCTGCATCAATCAGAAGAAGATATTAAAGGCGCTGTTGAAGAAGCGGCTGATTAAGCCACGCTCCTGGGTATTGGCAAAGTCACCGGTGCCACCGTACTGAATACGGGCATTGGCAATCCTCTGGGAGGATACGGTGTTGTCGGAGCTTACATCTTCAGAGCGTACAATACCTGTTACACGAATGTACTCATTGCCATTGTTGAGCATGAGCCACTTCTCGCCACGAACCACGAGGTTGCCGTTGGCCAGAACCTTGACCACGCTTACGGAAATGTTACCGCTCAGACGGTTGGACTGGCTGGCATCTGAGTTGCCGGCAAAGTCAGAACTGTTGGTAAGGCCAACAGAGGTATCGTAACCGCCTGCTGTGACTGGTCGACCACCTACTGTCAGAGCTCCAAAGTTGATGGAGTTCTCCTTGCTCAGGTTGGTACCTGCATTCTTGGAGGCAGTGGTACGCTCGTCGAGGGTCACGGAAATAAGGTCGCCTACCTTATGGGCGCGGGTGTCGGTGTATAAGCCATTATTCGACGAATATGGGTTAAACAGACTTCCGCTTGGCACGGCAGTGGTATAGTCTTCCTCAGGTAAGGCCGGGGCAAAGTCAGGATCATCAGGCTGTGGGCCCATGGCATCCATTGCGCAGCCGGTCAGCATAAATGGAAAGACTGCTGCCAGTAAACAAACTCTAATATTCGCCATTACTTCACCATCAAGTTGACATGGCTGCAGGACACACTGTCCTGTCAGATGTAATATCAGGAAAATGACCTGGGATACCCTTTGTGAGGCTGTACGGAACAGTCAAAGCCGTGACTGCCCGGAGCAGATCGGTCCGATCTGTCCTGCCTCAGGCCGCTGCCCGGTCCCATAGTGACCGGACCTGCGTGCGCTCAGGTGTTCTGTCAGCTGCCGGCCTTAAAGCCTGGCAGCGCATGCACCTGAGGATCAGTTCGATTATACGGACTGGATCAGGGAGCCCATCATGGTGTCTACAGTGGTCAGAACCTTGGAGTTCATTTCGTAAACACGCTGAGCCTGAATCAGGTTTACCAGCTCTTCAGTAACCTTTACGTTGGAGGTTTCCAGCTGACCCTGACGGATAGTACCGATACCGTTCTCACCGGCTACACCCTGAATAGGGTTACCGGAGGCAGCAGTCTCGAGGTACAGGTTGTTACCGATTGGCTCAAGACCTGACGGATTGATGAAGTTGCTTACAGTAATCTGACCAATATCCTGAGGCTGGGCCTGGCCTGCAGTCTGAACGGAAACCTGACCATCAGTGGAGATACTGATGCCGGTTGCGTCCTCAGGAATGGTGATCTGAGGTAATAAGGTTAAGCCCTCGGCAGTTACCAGAACACCTTCCTCGTTACGGGTGAACTGACCGTTACGGGTATAGGCAGTGGTGCCGTCCGGCATTTCAATTTCAAAGAAGCCGTCGCCATTGATTAATAAATCAAGGGTGTTATCGGTGGTCTCTACGTCACCCTGGGTGAAGTTCTTCTGGGTGGCTACTACGCGGGAACCGGCACCGACCATTAAGCCCTCAGGCAGGAAGGCATCAGCAGTGGAACGGCCGCCTGGCTGGTTTACCTTCTGGTAAAGCAGATCTTCGAAGATAGCACGGCTCTTCTTGAAGCCAACAGTTGAGGCGTTGGCGAGGTTATTGGAAGTAACAGAGATATTGGTCTGCTGACTGTCCAGACCAGTCTTACAAATCCAAATTGCTGGAATCATGATTAATAGCCTCTTTAATCAAAGCTTAATAAACGGTTCTGCGCGTCGTCCATCTCGCCGGCAGACTGCATCATTTTTACCTGGGTATCATACTGGCGCTGAATGCGGATAAGGCTAGTCAATTCTTCGACAGGATTGACGTTGGAACCCTCAAGCATGCCGCTCTGTAAAGCTACAGTGTTATCAGCATCCAGGACAGCTCCGTCACGTGAACGGAATAATCCGTCATAGCCCTTTTCAATGGCTCTGAGTTCAGGTTTGACCAGTTTGATGCGCTGGTACTCTTCTACTACATTGGCATCGGCGCCCATTGGCTTGCCGGTGATGTAGCCATCAGAGTTGATATCGATTTGATCAAGTGGAGCAGGGAGCACGATCTGATTACCGTTCTCATCAAGAACATCCAGACCATTTGAGGTGCGCAGCACGCCATCTGAACCGATAGTAAGGCTGCCATAACGGGTATAGGCCTCACCGCCCTGATTGTCGCGAACAGCAATAAAGCCTTCGCCCTGCAGAGCTACGTCCAGAGTACGACCGGTTGTCTGCATGGCACCACCTTCAAAGTTGTAACCAGGCATTTCGGTCATGGCAAAAGCACGAGTAGGGAACGCATTACCAAAGACGCTCATGGCGCGGGTGTTCTCAAACTCAGCCTTGAAGCCTGTAGTATTGGCATTGGCCAGGTTGTTGGAACGCACGGTCAGGGAATGGAAGTTTTCCTTGGCACCGGCCATTGAGACCCATAATAAATTGTCCATAACTCCTCCGGAATTTCACTAGATCACCCTGTATGTAGCAAGGGGTGTGCCACACCGTTAAAACCGTATATATATGCCGTTTATTAAGGGTTAAAAGTCGGATTTTTGAACTGATATTTCATATCTTGCTCAACAGGAATCAGCTCCCGAAAAAAAAGCCCCGCATCACCAGGGAATCTGTCGGGAAAAGATATTTCCTGCTCACTTAAACCCTGTACAGCACCAGACGTGCCAGAGCCGCACAAAGCCCCTCTCCAAAGCCACGCCCCACTCAAAAAGCCTATATCTATCGCATTTGTCACCACCACCACAAAATCCCGACCCTAAGCCGTAAAACAACAAGATCCCCACCTGTCACAGCTTTATCCCCAAGATTGACAGCAAACAGACTTGGAACTCACAGCAAGCCCCCACAATAAAGCCACATCCCCAGCCTCTGCCACAGCCCCGGCCTGCCCCCACAAACATGCTCATAACTCTGATAAACAGACCATTTATTAATAAAGCGTCATATAAAGGACAGTACTCATGGTTATGACAGAGTTACGACAGCTCAAAACAGCCCAGACAGGCAGGCCCAATCTCACTGAAAATCATCAAAATTGCAGTAAAAACGACCAAAATCGACCCAAATTACACGAAAATTCACTGAAAAACGCCAAAAACCCAGCCAAAAACTCAAATTTGCCGCGGCATCGCAAAAGACCCAGTCTCCCGCAGTCAAATCCTCACCAGCTCCACGCCCATGCTGCCATGGCCGCGCATCTCAGACCATAGCAGACCAGATCCGACCATTCGTGCCCGCATCGCCAGCTCCTTCACCTGCCTCTGAAAAACCAGACAACAGCGCTTCTCAGGCACGCACCAGCCTCACCAGAAGCCTCACCAGAAGCCTGGCCCCATGCACGTGCTCAGAGCACAGCAACTACAGCTTCAAGTGACAGCGAGCTGTACTGAACCAGCAAGTCTATACGCCAGCAATATTGAGCGCAGATCGGATATCCAGGCCAAAGGCGCCGCATTTCCCAGCTACGCATCTCCCTCCCCCACATACCCCAATTCCACAACTTCCACCCCCGTATCCACCAGCCCCGCATCTACCACAGCTCTGCTGCACTAAGTTCAGCCCCTGTAATCCCTATCAGGGCCGCTGCACTTCCTGCAAAACTGTCTTTCACTCAATCACAGACTGCAGAGCGATACTTAGCGAGCATGACCACTGTATGACACTGTCTGACATCGTGCTGTTACGCACGCCGGGAACAGCTGGGAATCACCAGGATCACAGGCGTCAAAAATACAGCTGCTCTGTAGTCAAAAATTATTTCTCCCTGCTTCATATTGCTACATTGCTAACTCACGAGTTCCAAGGTCAGCTACTGCATCAATAATATACCTATGAATTACTGTTTTTATAGGATCTAAATGCGGAAACAAGTAAGTCTTACGTATGAACTTTTTCAGCCGAGAAGCAGCTCTCAGCGCTGTCAGCTTTCGAGCTCTGCCAAGGCTGGCTGACAGCAGCCAGCGCCAGCTCCGCCACAAGCCCCAAACACGAGACTTTTATGGGCCTGTACCCCATTTACCCAAAAGCTGCTGAGCTGAACTGACAAAAACTACAATATTTTGTAAATCATCTCTGTGGATGATGACGGGAGTAACTGCCGCCAAATATCAGCTCAAAGCCGCCGTACAGCACAAAAAGTGAAATTTCCGCTTTTGCAGTTCAGGAATATTTAAATTGAAAAGTGGTGGTTGCAGCCTTCAACAGCTTCTACAGCCTCATCACCTGCATGCGATGAGTGCAATTGCGGGCTCATGCCTCAACATAATTCATGTCCTGACGAATGCTGGCAGCAGCTGACTTGTGAAAAGCAAGTGCTAACGAGAACATGATTCTGATGAACCTGCATACGGACTTTTTCTGTAAGACATGAATGACAGGCAATATGACTTTCCAGTCTCAGGAACAATGAGACGCTTACTAACATGAGCGGCTCATGGATGAACAGTAATTACGAGCTGAGTAGTAAGTAGATTGAGCGTAATGATCCTCAAGAGCTGATTACAGGAATTGACTCGACGGGATGGGATGCGACGGGATGTGATTGGATGCAGCAGGACGGGACTGGACAGGACGGGACAGGATGAGACTGAAAATGCGAAGTGTATCAGCCCCGGACATATTGAGATGGTGCTCCTTCTCTGGAAAGCGACTGCTATTTTGTAAAGCACATTGCCCTGTGACGAGCATGGTTTTCAAAGCATATCAGGACGCAACAGTGCTAAATCCAGATCCTGCTGCTACCGCAAATTCAGTGATGTTCTGATAGCATGACAGGCTATTTCAGTTAACTGCTGACAGTCATGTCGGCGCAGTAAATCTGCTGCTGCTGCTGTTGCTGCTGGTGCCTGCAGCTGCATTCTGTTCAAGGCAATGGCTTAGAGCTGCTGGTGCCTGCAGATGCGACTGTTCAAGGCAATGGCTCAGAGCTGGTGGTGCCTGCAGTTGCGTTCTGTTCAAGGCAATGGCTTAGAGCTGGTGGTGCCTGCAGTTGCGTTCTGTTCAAGGCAATGGCTTAGAGCTGCTGGCGATAGCAGCTGCGTTCTGCTTAAGGCAATGGCAGAGTGCCTGGCCAGGCCATGGAGTGGCATGGCAGAGCAGTTGGCCGTAAAGAAATGATGAGATTAAAAGATAGGAAAAGTATTGTCTTGCTGATGGACAGGAGGGGTTGAGGTAAGAGAGTTGAGATGAGCTTTGACTGACGGGATGGGCGTGAAGGAATTGAACAGTTTGAAATTACTGTTTTTCTGGGGAGGGCAGAATTGCAAAAGGCCAGCAGAGCTGGCCTTATGCGAGGAGTATTTCCCGTACCGCAGCGCCTCAGGAGCCGGCCTGTAAGGCCATTGTGATGCTCCTGAAATGCTCTGGTATGGAGAAATCTTTTGTTAGAGGGTAACGCGATTTGCCTTGTCGAATGGCAGCTCACCCAGACCATTAAGATTGAGCTTGGTCTCGGCGATGGTCTTGCCCAGGGATACTGAGGATACAAAACCAAGGCCCTTTGAAGGCAGGGTTACGCTCTGACCCTTGGAGTTGGTGCCGGTTACTTCAATGATGTAACGGCCAGGGTTACACAGGGTGTACTTGCTATCTTCACCATCTGCATCAGGCTTGGAACCATCAGGCTTGGAACCATCAGGCTTGGTGGTGCCGGAATCACCGCCGGTGCCGGTGCCGCCTGTACCAGTGCCGCCAGTGCCACCACCAGCGCTGCCGCCATCAGCAATAACGCCGGACAGCTTCTTATCGCCCTCAGGCTTGGTGCCGTCGGTAGTACCGCCGTTACCATCAGGCTTGGTAGTGCCGTCGCCATCAGGCTTGGCATCTGGCTTGACTGGACCATCAGGAGATAAGATACCCTGCCAGGCATACTTGATTTCACCGGTAAGAGTATCAGCCTTGTCGGTGTATACAACTTCGCCAGTCTGAGCGTCCTTAATGGTCAGCTTAACATTGGAGTAAACCTCGTCGCCGGCATCAATAGACCAGAGAGCAGGAGAGTTTACATTACCGCCAAAGTAGCCATTCTTCTGATCGGTGTAAACGTAGGTACCAATCAGGTTGGTGGCGTTCATGGCAGCAGATGAGCCTACAGCGCCCAGAACGTCGCCCATGTTGGTGTTGATGGAGTTTAAGCTTTCCACCATGGATAACTGGGACATCTGGGTAACCAGCTGGTTGTTGTCAGCTGGCTTGGTAGGATCCTGAGCCTGCAGCTGAGCAGTTAACAGCTGGAGGAAGTCAGCCTGGGTAAGAACCTGATCCTTAACCTTGCTGGAGGCTTCCTTGATAGCACTTTCTTCAGTCTTAATACCAGCCTGACCGTAGTCAAACTTACCGTCACCACCTTCAGGGGCTGGAGTCTGAGTACCACCGGTACGGGCCATAGGAGAAGATGGAACAGGAGCAGTGGTGCTGTTACCTGCCACAGTTGCAATACCGGTGCTTTGGTTGGCAGCTGCTACAGCTGCTGGATTATAGGCGTCAAGTGAACGGTACTTGGCGTCTGATAATGAATTGATAAATGAGCTGGCCATAATAATCCTCGCATTGGCTCGCTGTCTGTCAGTTTTTTACCTTAAGTATTGAGGTATCTGACTGCAAATCTTTGGCGCCCTGACAAAATCAGGCGTCCATACCCTATGTATTCACAATTTATGCCAGGTTTAGCCCTTAAAAACACCACTGGCCACCCCTCATCTGCTCCCAGAATCAGCAAATACATACAAAGCTCGGACAAATGGCTCTAAAAAGCTCATGCCCCGCGTCGGATTTCTATCACCACAGTGACATAACGCTTCATAAAACCGCCAGTATGCCCCGCTCTTTCAGCATCTGCCATTCAGCCCTGTCTGTGCCCCACTTACCCCTGCCAGCACTTCCTGCATTTCCTGCCCCTCTTGCCCAGATGACCAGGTATGAACTGCAAAACCTGCACGTGCATGCAGGGAATGCCGGGCACTGCCCAGGTCCGGCTGTATTTCCCTGCATCTGAGCAAGCTCCGGAATCTGCAGAGGCTGGTGCAGGTGCTGGTGCGCCAGCGTGGCTGACCGGCAGGCTGAAAACCGTAGGGCCGGTACATGAGAATATTTTGGTTCAATGCTCACCGGAGCCCTTTTAGTCTTATGATGAATCATCACTTATCGTTTTAAGGAGATTATATGAGCGAGCATTTACAGGCCCAGGATGTCATGAAATCCTACCGTCTGCTGGGTATTGGTGCCACCACTCTTATCGGCGCTCAGTATGGCGACGAACTTGATTATATGGCCGCCGCATGGGCCGGTGTCTGCGATTATGACAAGGGATATGCCGTGGTTGCCGGCAGTCACTTCACCCGCAAGCTGATTGAAAAGTCCGGCCGTTTTATTATCTGCTACCCTACCGTGGGCATTGTTGAGCAGACCATGAAGCTGGGCACCATCTCCATGAATGATGACAAGGACAAGATAAAGAACTCAGGTGCTGAGCTCTTTGAAGCCGAAGGTTTCAGCATGCCGCTGGTAAAGGGCTGTGCTGCCTGGCTTGAGTATGAGGTTATTCATGACAGGCACTCTGACAACCCATATGAGATGTTCTTTGGCAAGTGCGTACGCGCCATGAGCGACTCCCGTGTTTACAGCAACAATCACTGGAACTTTGACCAGGCCCCGGATCACCTGCGCACTCTTCACTATGTAGCCGGCGGTCACTTCTTCGCCATTGGCAAGGAAATCGTACTGCCTCAGTACGAGGAATAGTCAGATCTCCGCCGCCCCGGCGCAGCAGACACCCGGCGCCGCAGCCAGCAGCGCCGCTGCAGGCTACGAGAGCAGCAGCACGGGCCACGCCATACAGCTGCAGCGGCTGCAGCAAGCCGCTGCTGCAGGCGGCCGGGCCGGATTCAGGCCAAAAAAAATCGCTTTGCCCCTGAGGGTAAAGCGATTTTTTGTATACGGAAAACAGGTTGAAAATTACCGGCAACCCATTCACCGAAAAGCTTATAAATAAGCCAGTGAGCCTTGCACTGCTGCTGCACCTGTGGCGCAGAGCCTCAGGACATACCTGATGTCAGCGTGGGCCTACGTCACCTGCTGGTGCCTGTGACGGGAGCTCACTTAGTGAAGGGCTGGAAAAAACCTTAGTTCTGGCCCAGACGCAGGGTCTGCAGCAGCATGCTCTTGGCACTGTCAGCTACCTGAACGGCAGTCTGATAGGAACGCTGAGCACTCATCATATCGGCCATTTCCTCAACAGGGTTGATGTTTGGACGGTAGATGTAGCCCTCGGCATTGGCAAGAGGGTGATTTGGGTTGTATTCGGCGATGGCAGGAGCTTCAGACTCGTAGATACCCTTTAAGGATACGCCGATGCCATATGGCTCACCGGTTACCGGATCCATTGGCTCACCCTGCTGCTGGTTACGGGCAATAGCCTCTTCCCAGGCGGCAGAGAACAGTGGACGACGTGCCTTGTAAGTAGTCTCAACAGAGGAACTTACAGACTCGGCGTTAGCCAGGTTGGAAGCGGTAGCATTTAAACGAACGGACTGAGCGTTCATGGAGGTACCGGCAATGTCTAAAATTCTGAAAACACTCATTTTTGCACTCTGAATATTAATTATTCAGCCCGTCACTTTTCTCTTCTCTCTTATATCATCCACTGCCGTATCCTCTAAAGAGCGATATCTCCGGCAGATTTCAATTGCGGTGGCCTGCGCCTTGAGCACATTATCGCAGTGAGCCTGCAGGCATCCTGCGTTCAGTACATATCTGAAAGGCCGAATTCTGTTTTTAAAAGTGAAAAGGGCTGAAAGCAGATGGAAAAAAATGGTTCCTGAAAAAGAAGAACCGGTTACTGACCGCCTTTTAAGGCGCTTCTGAGCTTGGAAATACGGCCATTGAGGAAGGACAGGGTTGCCTGATACTCAATGTTATTGCTCATGTAGTTCATACGCTCAGTGCTGACCTCTACAGTGTTACCGTTGCCGGTATCAGGCTGGAAAGGATTGCGGTACTTCATGATGATCTTTGGATCCTTTAAGGCATCCAGATCAGAAATATCCATGTGACCGCTGGCAGTCTTGGCCATAGGGGCATTGTTGTTCTGCATCTGATATTTACCAGCCTCGTGAAGGGCCTCAGCAAAATCAATGTCACGGGCCTTGAAGCCTGGAGTATCAGCATTGGCCAGATTACCGGCCAGAATCTCAGCGCGATTATTACGGACCTTCATAGTGTGCTGATGCACACCAAATACCTGGTCGAAACTAACAGCCATTTAAGTAACCTCCAACGCGTGTCGAATATCAGACACGATTTTGTTTTCCTGACAGTATTACTTCAAAAGCTGTGCCAATCGCTTAAAACAGCATATTTATCAGGTTTTTAACCATATTTTTACCTGTTTTGACACCATAAAATCACATATCCCAAACAGTGATTTCCCCGCCCGAAAATCCACTGATTTCACCTCCTGCCCTCCCCAAAAAATGCCCTTTTCCCCTCTCCCATACAGGCCAGCATCCATACTCTAAGCATTAAAACTCACAACCGTACCCAGTGACGTCACAACAGAACCGCACCGGCTGACGGCGCACAGCGCCTGCCCACGCTGAGAGCCGCAAACCTGCTCGCGCTGTCACCTGAACGCCCCATGGTCCAGCGCAGCAATGCCCGTTACATTCACACTTTCCCTGCCCAACCTGGCATGACCGCGCACCCAGGTCAAATTCCCTACACTCAACTCATGGTAAAAATACTGACAGCCCCCGTGGGGTGCTCAACACAGCACAACAAATCCTTTTGGTCAGTGACCAGCCCATACTGTTCCCTGTATGCGGTCAGCACATGGGACATGAGAGCGCGCTCCATTATCACAGCACAGCATCTTGCGCAGCTGCAGGGGCATAGGACACCGCAGGAGCGCAACTCAGGCATTGCTGCACACTGAGCCGCCTGTGCACTGTCAGCACCGCCTGAGTGGCTTGTATGCGCATCTGAGGGGCAGACAGCACTGCCAGGCAGCGTGTATGCTCAGCGCGCACTGACGGCCCTGCAAGGCAGCGTGTGTGCTCAGCGCGCACTGACGGCCCTGCAAGGCAGCGTGTGTGCTCAGCGCGCACTGACAGACCTGCCATGCTGTGATATGGGGCTGCCAGCACGCATCAGGGCGCTGTGGCAGCCAGACACGCAGCAGTGAGGTTCTGCTTCCCTGCCGGCGGGCCGGTAGTGGCGCGGCGGGCCGGATCAAAATTAGATCTGTAACGGGTTGAGGCAAAAAAAAATCCGGTGCGCGTATGCGACCGGATTTTTTTATGTGCCCTCAGGCACGCGGACCAGCAGTCAGATTAGGACTGTGGCTTGAGACGGTAGGCCAGGCCAGGGTTGCATCGTACCATTTCGTACTTGTCTGACAGACCCTGGATAGACTCTGAGGAACCTAAAATCAGGTAACCGCCTGGGTTTAAGCACTCGGAGAACTTGCCTAAAATCTGGCTCTTAACTTCATTGGAGAAGTAAATGAGCACGTTACGACAGAAGATAATGTCAAAGCGGCCCAGCAGAGAGTAGGAACCAAGAAGGTTCATCTGCTTGAAGTTGACCATGTTCTTAATCTTGTCGTCAATGCGCATGACATTAGGGTCCTGGGTTGGCTTGAAGAAGCGGGCCTTACGCTCGGCGCTCAGACCACGGGCCAGAGCATGATTGTCATAGTGAGCAAAGCGGCAGCGGTCAAGCATTTCAGGGGAAATGTCGGTGCCGATGATCTGACATTGATCAGGATTGATATGACCTACGGAATTGGCCTGCTCCTGAACCACCATGGCAATGGAGTAAGGCTCCTGACCTGAAGAACAGGCGGCGGACCAGATACGTACCGGAGTCTTACCGGACTTGGCCAGCTCAGGGAGAATCAGATTCTTGAGTGCCAGGTAAGGGTAGGTATCACGGAACCACAGGGTCTCGTTGGTGGTCATGGCATCGATAACGGCAGAGCTGATGTCCTTGTAGACGGATGGCTGCATGGCGCGGTTGATGAGCTCATCAATGGTAGGCACCTTAAAGCGCAGCAGCAGAGAGGACAGACGGCTGTTTACCAGGTAGTGCTTGTTATCACCGAGCACGATACCGCTCTGCTCTTCGATGTACTGGGCAAAACGACGGTACTGGGCATCAGATACGCTGCGGGACTGTACGGCCAGTCGATCCTGAGTAGTAGGCAGAATATCAGGATTACGGGCTGCTACAGAGTCGTAACCGGCCTTCTGGGAGGCAATGGCCAGCTTGGTAATGCCAGGATAGTCAGAAGGAGTGAAGTGAGCACGTTCAGGGCCCTGAGTCTTACGCATAACAGAGGCAACAGCATTGCCGGTACGGTGTGGATACTTTTCCATACGTGCAGCAAGGGAGCCAGGAGCCGGAGCAGCTGGAGTTGCTGCTGAGGTATGATTTCTGCTGCTGTTAAACAGGGATGAAGCCGGTGTGCTGTTGGCAGTGGTACGTGCTGGGACCGTATTAGAACCGGCGGATCTGCTGCCAAATAAGGATGAACCAGTGGTACGTGATACAAACGAACCCTGGGAGGACTCACCAAAACGATTCTGCGGATTATCGGTCATACAAACCTCAATGACGTGACACTTGCCTTGATGCCCTGACACCATCTGCAAGTGTCCGGCATAAAAAATACTGTAAAAATTCCGGCAGCCTTAAACATGTGCTCGAATCTGTGCTGCGCCTGTCCCAATACAAGACTCATAACCGGGGACTGACAGCACCATGTGCTGTCACAGGCCCCGGGACAGCGCATCTGCGATGCCGGAAGCAGTTATCTGCTGAAAAAAATCTGTGCCTGTACTGACCATTATGCTGGTCATCAAAGCATACTAACATAACGCCGCAAAATGTGCCCGTTAAAGGTCCGACACCCTGAAAAAAGCTTAACATGACAGTCTGTACTGTCCGGTTTTCCGTCTGTAAGCCTGCAGGACGGCGCTGGTCTGCCATTTACATTGTGGTGCACATCAGCATGGTGCGCAGCAGTCGGCAGTACCCTGAAAAATCTGGTGGGAGCCGTTTCTGAATTCCTGCTTCAGAAAGGGCTGAGAGGTCAGATGGTCTGAAAGTTAGACGGACCATGTTCAGATGAGATTCCCCGTGGTGCTGGTATGACATGATGTCATCACCCGTGGTTTCCTTATGAGCTGACCAGAAGAAAACTTACTGATATTAGTCTTTCCCGTCAAAACTGTCATTTTATCCCCTTTGTCTTTACCCTGCTCTCACATGAGTGCAGGCGGGAAAAATGACCCCTAGAATATAGCATAAAATGTGGTTATTGCCATATCTAGAAACAAAAGGTGCAGCCAAATTAACAAAAAACACCAGTCACCGTTTTTATCGTATTTCCGTGGCAGTTTAAATAAATACCAGGAGGCTGAGATCAAGGTCGTACACACAGGAATACCAGTGCGCTTCCGTACATGTTTGCCATAAACCAGGATCATATGGAAACAGGCAGGCCTTGAAGGGCATTTTAAGGGCATATTTACGGCATATTTACGGGCATTGTAGCAGTTCATACCTGGCAGACGCCTGGCTGTTACTTCCAAAGAGTGTCAATATGTACAGTGGACTTACGCTCAGGTCACCAGTGCCCCGCCTGAAGCACTCATTAAAAACAGCAACTCAGCAGCTCTCGTAAGCTTATCTGTCACATGGCAAAATCAGGTAAAAATAATCAGATTTATGCAAACGTTGTCATACAGGATTAATGCCGTTTTTACGCACTTTTAAGACAGGGTAAAACACCAGTCAATCCATACTTGCTGCAAAGGAGTGGGCCCATTGCACAGTGCAGCGCAGCACTCCTTCCTGACTTGCGTTGAGATCATGGCCGTCCGAAAAAACAGCCTGGCCAGCCTCAAAATGGCAGCCCGGCTCAGACCATTGGGCCACCTTGATAATGCCTGATGGGCAGCCATGTTCGGGCATGGTGGGCCGCAATGCCTGGGCCTGATGGGCCGCCTGGGCTGAGCAAAAACAAATGCTCAACCCGAACGAATCAGATTGAGCATTGCTTGCTGATGCGGCCCTGGGTACGGCAGTCCTGAGGGGCCTTCAGCCGGGTCCTTTTTCAGCCTTGTAATCAGCCAGGTCAGGTGCGCTTGGACTTCATTACACAGTCAGCACCTGATACACCATTACATACCAGATCAAGGCCCTTTTCTACAGCAGCTGCCAGCTCTTCAGGGTTGAACTTTGGAATAAAGTCGTTGGCACCGGCCTTGGACACCATCGACTGGTTGAACACACCTGACAGAGAGGTATGCAGAATTACATACAGATCGCGCAGGTGAGGGCTGTTGCGGATATTGGCACATAAGGTGTAGCCGTCCATTTCCGGCATTTCAACGTCGGAAATAATCAGGCTTAAAGTATCCTTGACGGAGTGACCGTTTGATGCCATCTCATTGAGCAGAGTGAGGGCCTCCTTACCGTCATGAGCCTCAATAACATCGACACCGATGTCGGTAAGAGCGCGTTTAACCTGCTTAAGAGCGATCTTGGAGTCATCAGCAACCAGAACTCGGGTACCCTGAGGAACGGTCAGACGCTTGATGGCGTCAGACTCGAGATCATTACCAATAGGAGTGATTTCGTCGAGAATCTTCTCAACGTCGAGAATTTCGATGAGCTCGTCATCCACCTCGGTAACAGCGGTCATGTAGTTGGAGTGACCGGCACCTTTTGGAGGAGGCATGATCTTGTTCCAGTTCATGTTGATAATGCGCTCAACATTGGATACAAGGAAAGCGTGAGTAGAGCGGTTGTACTCGGCAATGATGATGTAGCACTTCTCGTAATTCTTTGTAGGGCGGCCGCCGATGGCGTAGGCTAGATCGATTACGGAGAGAGTGTTGCCACGGATGTGAGCAACGCCAATAACAAACTGATGCAGACGTGGCATTACGGTCAGGCGTGGGCAAGGTAAGACCTCGCGAACCTTGAACACGTTAATACCATAACGCTGTGACAGACCGGATAATCTGAAGAGCAGAAGCTCCATTCTGTTCTGACCAACCAGCTCGGTAAGCTGATTGACTTTGTCCATTACGCCAGCCATTTAATTCCCCTTACTTTGTGAAAAGTCCCGGCAAGACTGAAAACTGAAAGTGGTGCTGATACCACCGAGGCAAGAAAAACTGCTCAAATGTCATGCGACAGCGCCTGTGCAACAGCATTTAAAAAGCACATTACGCAGCGTCTTAAGAAAAGCTGTGCCAGGAAAAAGGCAAATCATGTGGCACCTTAATCCGGCACATCCCGTTGTGACGGGCTCAAAAAGGAAATCACATCCAGCTGTGTTGACCGTAAAAGGCTCACTGAGCCAGCTGAGCACTTAAGATTGTGTCAGCAGTTTTATGATCCGAGCCTGCTGGCTCCCAGGGTTCTGGATAGATACAAAGAAACTTAATGATACAGTTTCCCGGTTATTATAGCGATATAATGCCCCAACTCTTGCGCAAAATGTGCAAAAAAGTACGTTGTCGCTCAAAAAGACGCCGCATTATCCCCTCAGTCTCACTAAATTACCCTCAAATCTACACCAGGCAATATTCAGCTTCCCCCCATAATAATCTGAAAATATCCCGGCACTACAGCCTCGCAGCAAAACAGCAGACAAAATCCTGCCCTGCAGCACTGCAGAAAACCAGCAGACAAAATCATACCCTCAGATCAGAAAAAGCATACCCAAAGGAAGGAAAGTCACTCTCCAGAATCATAACGGAACGCACCCGCCACCTTGCTGCCATCTGGCTGCCGCCAGGCCTCTCCTACAAGCGCTCCGTTCCCAAAGCTGCCCCCTCTCTTACCGGATAACCTGCTGATCTGCAGGCCGGGCTGTGCAAGGGAGAGCCAGGTTATGGGGAGATGGTCAGGGCCGTACTTAAACGCATGGGACAGGCAAAGAGCACAGCGTGGAGGTAAAACACTGCATGCATCAAGCAATGACGTGCACCGCAGCCATGGCAGGAAACGGGTCCAGGCCCAAGACGGCGTCCAGATCTGAAACGGCGCTCAGGCATGAAAGGGAACAGTGGTCTGGGGCAGCGCTCTGGCGCTGACCGTTGCACGGGAGCAATTAACAGCGTACCAGTCCCCATCATGGGCTGTGCCATGAGCGATGACCTGGGCCACTGTAATGGTATGTGACTGGACCATGAGCAACGGCCATGCCCTGCAAGGATGTGGGCCGGCCGGGCCGGCTGGCCAGGCGGGGCAGTCCTGTCTGGGATGGCTGGCTGCCGGGGTGAAATTGCGGGCATAAAAAAACCGCCATGCCTTTGTCAGCACTGCGGTTCTTTTATTGGAGGGTAAACAGAGGGCACAGGCTGCCCAATGTGACCGTTAGAAAAGCTTGTTTAAAGAGCGCTCGGAAGCAATAAGCTTGTCAGCTACGCGATTAAAGTCGAACTCGAGAGTACCGTTGTCGTACTGCTGCTTGAGCGCAGCTACCTTGTCGTAATCAATACCGTCGGAGCTTCTGGCAATATCAGCTGCCTTGGAAAGTGTCTTGGCCTTCTCGGTAAAAACTACGTCGTCAGTGCCTGGGGCGGTGGAAGAAACTTTTCCTTCGGCCTTTGCATCCTGGGTAGTAGCTCTACGGGCACGAGCCACATTCTCGGGCATGGCCTTAATCGCATTATCAAATAAGATGTCGATTGCCATGTTGTTATCCCTCTTTCAATAAAATTCTTGCAATTTAAAGCCTGGAAAGTCTTATCTGCAAGACTTTTCCTGCATTGTATCAGATCTGCTGCGATTGCCCGGGCTCTGGGCAATAAATGATCACACTCGTGACAGTAATCCTGTCGTATCTGATGCCTCACTGGATGAAACATCCAGATAAGACAGGAATACATGATTGAAAGATATAATCTTTCTTCTCTCTTAATTATCATCGAGGCGGGTGCTGCAGACTCTGAAACTTGCCGGGCTGAAGCCCTTTAAGATGCAGGCTGCTGCATTGAGATGTGATTTTCATTACATCTCTAACCTTTGCTTTATGTAACGACAGACGATCGGTTTTCTGCAGCCCCCGAGCAAAAAATTTTTTTGCCCCCGATCACAAAGACTTAACTGGTCTCCCTTAAGGCTGACAAAAAACCTGTTTTCGTCAGTGTTCGTGTGTAAGCACAATGTAAAAATCCTGTTTATATGCACTCCCTGAATTGTGCACCAAATTGGGTACGTTTTGGCTTTTATGCCATATTCATACTGATAAAAAGGCTGATTACAAAAAATAATAGATACAAAAACCCTCATTTTTACATTACAAAATCCCCACCTGATCAATGTGAAAACGCTTACCAGCCCCTTCATATTTTTACAGACCAGGTAAAAATTGTGCTCCCCATATGTATTTTTGATCCTGGCAATTCCCGGCACCTGCACTGGGAACAGCTAGGTATCGGCCCATCAAAATTCACCTCAGGCCGCAATTACAGGCCGATATGCATATGCAGCCTGATCTGGGCTGCTGCCCTGCAATGACTTAAAATCCGGCTTACCACTTCTGCCAGTGCACTGCAGGATCTCCTGTCCTGCCGTACATTGCAGCAATGGAACACATGAACAGCTGAATATGTTTTAGAAAGGATTAATACAGGCTCTAAAACAGCATCTTAGGCAAAGTAAAGCATTTTTTCGGCACTAATCTCTACATATATGCAGCGTACCATTGTGAGGCGCCAGCTCCCACATCATGACGTTCTGCCGCATAAATAAGCCTGTTTTCCCGCCCGCTGCTTTCCTGGCAGGCGCCCGCGCCATATTTTTGCCAGATGCGTTTTGTGCTGTTTTGCAGAGCATAATGCAAGGCGCCATGCTGATTTTTATGCCGCTGATAAAAGCTTACGCTTGAGCTATTTCCCTTTTATTACTCTGTCTGTTTTAAATCCAGTCCCGGCCCCTGCCCTGTACGCGACTTATTACTTCTTGTCCCCTCAGGCCGTCATATCATTGCCTGCTTTTGCTTGCGGCCGGCTTTTGTACCCCAACGGCTTTCTTACCTGTACGCGGCTTTCAGCTCTTTTACATGATATCAGCGAATGTTAACTGCTCTCTGCCTTACGTCATCAGCTCTGCTCTCACAGGCTCAAATGATGACGGCCCGCCTGATGGTCAAATCAGACGGGCCGTCATTTACATCTCATGGAGCCAGATGGCTCTTTACAGCCCGGGCCACCCGGGCGCGCAGCATATTCCTGGGATACTGTCAGGGAGGAAACTCTGGATGAGATCCCTGCCTCAGTCAAGGCCCCATGGCCATGCTCTGGCGGCATGGAACAGGCTAAGGACCATGCGCTGGCGGCATGGCGGAGTGGCTACATGGCTGCTAGAAAATTACCTGTACTTCGGCCGGGGCTGATACTACGGCAGAGACTACCTTGTTGGACTTGAGGTTGCGCACTCTGATGGACTGATTTATGCCGCCATCATCAAGAGCCAGACCAGTAGTCTTAAGAGCAAGGCCGTGGCTGCGGGCTACGATGCTGACCTTGTCATTCTTGCACACCACGCAAAATGAGTTGGAGCGGATCTGCTCGCCTTCCTTGACATCACGCTTGAGACGGCTGCCTACCAGGATGTTGGGATCAGATACGGCTGTGGTCAGATTGGTCTCTTCATTGAGATAAATGGTACGCAGATCGGAAGAGCCAATGACAGAGCCACGGGTCAGATTACGTGAGGCTACCAGGGCCGGAGTCAGAATGGATACCTTGACCGGTACAAAGATGGAATACTGATTGTCAGGCTGAGAGCAGGTAATCTTTACCTGAGAGGTGCTCTTGATTTCAGAGCCCTTGAGTTCGGCAGTCAGATAATTGGTGCAGCGGCCACCGTAGCTGCGGCGCTCATCGAGCTTACCGGCACGCACTTCAATTTTCTTGTCGCCATAATCCTGATGTTCAAACTGAGCCAGGATGTACTGCTCGGCAACGGTACGCAGGAATTCTGCTTCCTGAGGAGTAGCATGAGCTCCTGAGACGCTGGCAAGCAGCAATGCAGGAATCATGACCAGGGCACGTGAACCTCTGAGTGCTCCAGCAAACAGGTGGCCGGCCTTCATTTTCTCGGTAAGCATCTTTAAGGCGTTTACTGGCCTGTTATGACGCATGGCAAGGATCTCCTCTTATTGAGCTGTTGCAGCACATACTATCAGAAAAAGCAGCATACTCCCCAGCTGCCAAAAGCCTATGATAAGCCTTTTTGCTTATCAGTTCCTTAGCAAGATGCACATGCTCCGGCATGGACACCGCCGCAGCCCCACATGCAGTGGCACATCGCTCCGTCATTGACACCGTCCAGCTCCACATGCAGTGGCACATCGCTCCGTCATTGACACCGTCACAGCCCCACATGCAGTGTCACATCGCTCCGTCATGGACACCGTCCAGCTCCAGATGCAGCAGCACAAGGACCATGCTCTATCAGTAAAAAGGGCCGACGTCACCATATGGCACATATGGCAGCGTCGACCCTGTACAGGCATATGAAGAAATTGTGTATCTCACCTGCAAATGCCCGGCAGGCCAGGTTTGGCAGCCAATGACTTTCACCTCGCTCCACCTGGCTCTTGCCACCTGTTCTCCCTTGCTCTCGCCTCTGCTCTTTATCCGGGCCCTGCACCTTACAGTCATAAATGACTTTCAGGGCCGGGCTCTTGCTTTAAATTGCTGATACTGACACTGGCTGTACCATGCCCTCAGGCAGCAGGGGCCTTGTCGCTCTTGCGGCTGCGACGCACCTTGCGTACCGGCTGCAGAGCAACAGCTGCTGCACTGCTGCCAGTACTGAGCGTCTCAGCAGTTACTGTTAAAGCCTCAAGCTCAGAGCCTGCGGTCAGGGCATCATTGTCTGTGTCTGCATCTGCTCCTGCAGTCATATCGCCATCAGCTGCCGGAGCATTGGCTGGCTGAAGCTTACGACTGCGGCTGCGGCGTACCGGGCGCACAGCTTTTGTCTCAGCTTCAGCTGCAGCTTCAGCCTTATCACTGTGCCCCTGAGCTCTTACGCCTGCCGGCTCATCAACAGCTGTGCCTGCCATGGCAGCTGTCAGTAAGGGCTCATCACTGACGCTGTTAATGTCAGACTCTGAGCCATAATCATCAACCAGCACAGTCTTAACAGAAACATTACCGGCGCTGATTACACGTCCAGGAAACAGATCTGCCCCCTCAGGCTCACTGCCTTTGAGCTCACAGCTTTTGAGGTCATGGTCCTGACCATCTGTGCTGCACTCTTCAGCTGAGCTCTCATATTGATCATCACCCTGAGTGGCAACAGATTGAGAGTCAGTAAGATTCTCAAGCGGGCTTACAATTTCCCCGTCACTGTCAGCAAGTGATCCTGGTGTCACCAGGCTTATTTCATGGTCAGGTGATCCTGGGCCGGCCTTGCACTGATCCGCATGTGCACTGTGACCATCTGCCTTAGCTGCGCTGGCGCTCTTAGGGGCTACGGATTTGCTTCCCTCATCCCCAGCATCAGGCTCATTGGCGTCTCCCTCAACTGAGTCCTTTACTTGGGCTGTGTCAGCCTTGCCTGCGACGAACGAAGCACCGGAAGCCGCATCAGCAGGCTCAGCAGCTGCTGCAGCTGCTGCGGCAGGTGCAGCTGCGGTAGCGCGGCGCTGGTCAAAGATTTCACGCAGCTGGTAGTCAGGGAGCAGACAGTTGTTGATAAAGCCTTCGTTGAAGGTGCGGGCACGCATTTTCAGATAGGCCTCAACGTCGCTTACACAATGGGGCAGCTCAGTGAACTTTGAGGTATAGCCAAAGACCTCAAAGCTCATGCGCATGACAAAAGCATACTCACGGCCCTCAAGGCGCGAGGCAAAGGCACGGTCTATGGCATCCTGAATGGTGCACTTTTCATCAGCAGCATAGGCCCTGCAGATACGCAGCAGACTGCGGGTGGTCACAGGGGCACTAAGTGGCAGAACTCTGCGGCCGCAGCTTATCTCAATATCATCAAGAGTACGCATGTCACTGACATTGTTTAAAGCTCCGTACTCGGTGGCTATATCGGCCTCGGTACTGTCGCTGCGGCCTATGACATCCTCAATGCTGCGCACCTGCCCGGCACTGCGGCATTCCTCAACACAGCCCACATAAGAGGAGTGCAGCTGAGCAATACGGGCACGCATATTCTCCAGCATGTCCCTGTTGTCACTGCTGCGCTCTGCTCCGCAGGCAATACGCAGCTCGTGCACAAAGGTGAGCATATAGCGTATGAGATCAGGATTGAGCTCAGGTACGGCACGGCTGATGATGGAGCGGCCCATGGCAAAGTCAGGCCAGGAAAATTCAAGAAACACCCAGCGATCAAGAAAAGCCGTATTCTGACGGCGCACTCCTGTGTAGTGGCCTGAGCTGTCACCTGATCCCCTTGAGTTACCGGTGGCAATAACCCTGAAACCCGGATGAGGCATGATGACCTCCCCATTGCTGGCCAGTACGGTCAAACCACGGCCCTCAAGCACATCGTTCAGGGCAGCCAGCTCTCCTGCGCTCATCAGATCAATTTCATTGAGCAGCAGAATCTCACCTGACATCATGGCACGGCTTAAGGGGCCATATTCAAAGTGCAGCTGACCATGACGGATAACAGGATGACCAATGAGGTCAGCTACCTCTGAAGTCTGAGACAGAGTAATGCTCTCTACCGGCCACTTAAGACGGGCGGCAGTCTCAAGCACAAAGGAGGTCTTGCCACAGCCTGATGGTCCGCAGATATAAAGAGAATCGCCATGAGGCTTTTCCAGCCAGTCGAGCATGGTCTTAAGAGCCTTGCTCTCAAAGACATAGGAGCTGTGAGCCTGAGGCACCATGGCACTGACCATGTCCTTATGCTCAGGCACAGTAAGCATTCTCTGACCAAGATCAGGACAGTCAAAGACAGCAGATGAAACCTCACGGCTGCCCACTCCGGCTCCACAGTCAATAACCCTGGCCCTGTGCATGCCGCTCAGAGCAGCGCCACCAGCGCTTCCTGCGCCACAGCTCCCGTCCTCACTGTCAATATAAGCATGACCGCCTCTTACGTTCAGAGCCTCGCGGCCACCTCGTACCGAGATATGGGTATTACCGGCCACGCAGTCATAAAGCTCATTCATGCTGCGCGCCAGAGCTCCAGCAGCGCCGTGAGCACCTTCACTTCCCACACTGGCACAGCCGGAACCTCCGGTGACAGCGCCCGCGCCACCAGCACCTGCGCCAGCCGGGCCGACCAGAGCAGATGCAGCTGCCATGCCCCGGGCCTGAGCTGATGCCGGGGCCTTAACTGATGCCGGGGCATGGGTCGGTGCATTAGCCAATGGCTGAGTCTGGAGCGCAGTCATGTTATTGGCCACAGCCATGGTCTGAGCTCCAGTCATGCTCTGAGCTCCTGCCTGTACCTGAGCACCGCTGCCGCCCTGTACTCTGCCATTTACTGAGCTGCCAGGTACACCACAGCCGTAAGGCACAGCTCCAGCTGCCGGTCCTGCCATAACAGACTGACCATGATTTGCGTGCTGAGAAGTTGTAGCGCTTAAAGCAGAGGGCATCATCCCGGCAGCTGCCGGCTGTGCTGCATAAGCTGGCATTACAGCGCCCGCAGCTCCATAGCAAGGCACAGTACCACGGGCAACAGCTCCTGCAGGCAGTGATGCACGACCGTGAGCCAGAGCTCCGGCTGCACCGCCACCAACTGGGACCGGGGCAGCACAGCCTGCGGTCTGTACCATATTCATGGCTGCACTTATGCCAGGCGGCATGAGGCGATAAGCTCCTACAGGCACAGACATATAGCTATCAGCCGGCATTGCAGCCACGCCGCGTCCTGCCTGCATCTGGGCTCCCGCAGCGACTCCAGCGGCGCGCTTAGTGCCCACAGCAGTTCGATCACCAGCACCGGCTGTAGCTGCACCTGCCACTGCGCCTGCTGCATTGGCTGCCACATTGGCGGCTGCACTGGCGACGGCTGCGCTGGAGGCGGCGGCTACGGCAGCAGCCTGAGCGTTATCTGATCCCCAGCCGGGAAAAGCTGAAACAGCGGAATGATTTAAGGCAGTGCCCCTGAGCACATGGGGAGTCTGGTTATAAGGAGGTACCCAGTTATATGGAGGCTGGCTCTGCACAGAGCCATCAGGCATACCTGGGGCCTGCTCCTGTCTGTCAGCTGCGGCTCCCATGTCCGTTACGCCCTGACAGCCAGGCTGAGCTGTGTTTTGTGGCCATGGGCTGACAGAGCTGCCCGCTGCCTGATATGGCCCCTGCCAGCTGCCGGCCCCTGATCTCATGGCGCTCTGAGACTGTACCTGAGCACCATTTGCAGGGGGAGCTGAAGGACCTGCAGATACGGCTGCACTCTGAGCACCGGCACCGCCTGGAGCAGGACGTGCGGCTGGAGCCGATCCAGAGATGCCTGATCTTTGCTGTGGGGGAATCATACCGGCTGCAGCACTGGTACGGTTAAGCCCGGGTACTGCAGCTGACATGGCTGCCGGTTCCATGGCGGTCTGTGCCATGGCTGTATCAGTGCCCCAGGGACTTTCAGCGGTGTTGGAATGTAAGTTTTTCATATGCCCTCCTGAGCACCATGTGCTCGGATTGTGAGATTAAATACTGATGCCTGCAGGCATCTGACTGACAGGCTTGCAGTTCCAGCCTTGCCTGTACCTGACAGCCTGATTCTCAGGTTCGCCCTGCCCTCATGTGCAGAGCAGTACCTGCCTGTACGTGTACCTGGGATTTGGCCTTACTGCTGTTGCGAGCGGGCTGTTTTGGCCTTGGCCCTGTTCTGAGTCTCAGAGCCACAGCCTGTAAGTGCCTGGCTGCCAGGCTGCCCAGCTGCCAGACGGCCACCACAGAGAGCTGATGGCCTTTGCCCAGGTAATGCGCCCCTGCCATAAGGGAAAGCTGCTGTCAGCCTCTGACGACAAAGGCCGGGAGCTCAATTTCGATGCGGGCGCGCTGCAGGCGGCTGCGGGCGTTAAAGCTGCGAGCACTCAGGGGCAGCCCGTGTCTGGAGATGACATTGCGCTCCACAGTAAAGCCACTGCCCGCATACATGAGGCTCTCTTCATCACTGCCCAGTACACTGCGCTCAGGGTCCAGAGGTACCCGTGCTGTCATGGCGCTCCAGCCGTGAAAGCTGCCGGGACGTCCTGGCATGTTCTGCGAGGAGACCAGATAACCGGGCATCAGCGCTGTGCGCATAAACACAGCCTCACGCCCAAGACCAATCTCTCCTGTTACAGGACCTCCTCGCTGCGCACTGTAATCACGACCCGGACGGCTGCCAAAGCCGCCCTCACGGGCTGTTTCCTGATGCCTGCCTGAACCGTCAGCTGAGCCGGCTGTGCTCTTGCGGCTGCCTGTATCCCAGGGCAGCTCACTGTCATCGTTCCAGCTCTGAGCACTGCATGAGCTCAGGGTGTAGCTGAGCACTGCTGTATAGCTCTCCTGTGCCTTAAGAGCAGTGGCACCCGTATGAATCTGCCTGCCCTCAGGCCCAGGGGCGCGAAGGGCACCTTCTCTGCAGACAGGTAAAAGTGAGCTGTTCAGGGTGACCTGGCCAGGAGCTGCGTGACTTTCAGGCAGTAAAGAAGGTGCCTGATCACCTGATCTGCTCTCCCCCATTACAGAGGTACCCGGCTTGGCTGTATCTGATTGAGCCTGCTCATCAAAGTCATCATCAAAAAGACACAGCTGGCGCATGGCGGACCTGCCTGCGCCATAAGAACCCCGTCGCCGGGCTGTGCTCTGGGAAGCTGGTCCTGTAAGCCTTTCAGGGGGTTGACTGTGACCTTGCTTTACAGGCCCGGGTTGAGTCCTGCTGTCAGGCCGGCCTGAGCATATGGAGGCGGCCTTACCCCAGCAGTGCTCAAAGGAGAGCATCCACTGGGCATCACTGCACTCATAAGCCCTGTCCGTCCCGCAACAGCCCGGGACAGGCCCAACTGCCAGGTCCGTTGCTGCTGCATGGGCCATTGCCGCTGCCGTGGTACAGGCCCCGGCCTGTGCAGATGCAACACGGTTAGACTGTCCTTGCGCATCAGTACCCGGCAAATGATCCTCTGGATGAGATGGTTCACTGCCCCTGATCTGATGCGCTCTCTGATGCACAGTTTGATGCGCAGTCTGATGCGCTGACTTATGAATGGTCTGATGAGCAGCCGGATCTACACTGTGTGTATAGCTGCCGGCACCAGTTACTGCACCGGTGCCCGTCGGCGCTGCATAAAGGCTTACTGGCTCACAGTACATAGCTGACTTACCACGTCTTGCCTGAGCAAGGGCCACAGTGTAATCAGGGCAGCCATACACCAGATAAGTACGCTGCATACCCCAGCTGCAACTGCGTATAAGCTCACTGTTAGGCAGGTGTACGGGCATAGCACGGCGGGCCGCTCCGGCGGCACTGCCGGCGCATCCGGGCTTTGCCTCAAGGCTGTCAGGTCCTGGATCTGTGCCCATGGATGAGACAGACCCAGCGCCGGTGGCTGCTCCCATGGTGACAGCAGCGCCCGCGCCTGGAGCTGTGCTCCTGGGGGACGCTGAGCCTCTGGTGGCAGCGCCCGCGCCTGAGGCTGAACCAGATCCTGACAGCTGACAGGCCCTGCTGGTGCTGTAGTGACCACTGGAGTCAGGACTGACAAAGGGGGCAGGCATGTGGGCCTGCGATGATGAAAGATCCCCGGGGATCAATGGCACTGTGCTGTCACAGCAGTGCCCTCCCGGTGGTGAAATGGAGAAGTTCATAATCTGCTCCCGACAGAGCCCTGCAGCTGCGGCCGTACAGGACATAAATGCCTGCATTGGTGGCTGGCCTGCAGGGACCGTCTTAATATGGCCCGGGCAGTTACGAGCTTATGGCCACGATAAGAACCCGGGCGTTACGGCCCAGCTGACGGCGGGTAATCTGCTCGTCACGACCGTCAACACTGTTAAGGTCCAGCTTTACTACCGGAGGACGGCCGCCTGGCTTTGCCTGGAGGTCCCGCGCGGAGATAAGTTTCAGGGCCGGGGCCTTACGCCCCTGAGGTAATACTGCTGTCATGTCATTGCTCCTGTCGTAATGGAAAGTATCTGTAAGCGGCACGCCGCCAGGCATGCCGCCGGGCATGCCAGCCAGGATGCCGGCCTGACCGCCGGTGCAGGCGGAGTGCAGCCCTTCAGCTGCCGGCCCTGGCCAGCAGCTCACTGTCTTCAGCAACTGCTGCTGCAGCTGCCCCGGCTGCAGCTACCCCGGCTGTCCTGAGCCTTACCGGTACCGGGCTTAAACCAATAGCGGCCAGCCGTCCCTGAGATCGGCTGATGGCCACAAAACGCTGCCAGCGCTCCATGGAACTCATAGCCGTATGCTCACCCTTTTTAAGTTCTATTACTCCCTGAGCACCAGGACGCACAGAGCTGCCAGGGCGGCCCTGGTCGCTCTGAGGTTTATGGCCGTCCCTGCGCTCATATCTGTCAGGGCCACCTGATGCTGCGACACCGGTCTGACCGGCAGCGCCCGCACCTGCACAGTGATCCGCCACTGCTCCCTGTGGGCCATAAGGACGGGGGCGAAAGGAAGACTGATTCTGCCTGCGTCCCAGGTAAGGATCAGCTCCTCCTGCAGCTGCCCTGAGCTCATAGGAGCTGGAACTCCCGCTGTCGCTTTCATTGGCAGCACGAATACGGGCATAAGCTCCCTGAGAGCTCCTGCGCTGCAGCCAGCCCCGGCGCGGGTCAGTCCCTGGACCGCTCCTGGAGCCTGAGAAGCCGGTGCGTCCGCATGCCCAGCTACGCGGTGCCTGGGCCAGGACGCCATTGCCCGTCCCGGTACAGGAACGCTCAAGCTCCGGAGCGCCTCTGTCCGCGCTTCCTGGCGCGCTGCCCGGCGTTCTGCCATGGATGCGATCCCTGGTGCGATCCTGGGGGCGACCGGACATTCGGTCCTGAGTGCGGTCTTGCGGCCTGTTTTGCGGCCGGGCCTGGGGCCAGTTTTGCTTTGGGCCTTGCGGCAGCTCTGGCTGGCCGGGGCGTGCCCTGGAGGTGCGAGAGGAATTGCGGCTGCGTGGTATCCATATGCTCATGGCACAGTCAGGCAACAAGGTGATAAAGGCGGCACTGAGCGAGCCTGACCAGCTGCCGGCCCCATGGCCTCCATCAGCCCCGGCCATACCAGGATGACACTCAATATGTCCGCAATGAATGCAGGCAGGAATATGACACTCCATGAATGCAGCGGAGCTGCCGGCCACTATGCTTTGGTGATGCAGCTGCAGCCTTACCACTGCAGGAGCCGGGGCATAGCAGTACTCAGGGGAAGCGGCTGCAACACTGCCAGCTCTGATGGTGAATTCATAAGACCAGCTGCAGTCGCGGGCATACCAGCGACGTCTGCGGTAAGGGCGACTGTAAGTACGTGAAACGTGGCAGCTGCCAGCGCGTGGACTGCAGGTGCTGTCATTAAGTGGAACGTGGGAGCTGCCAGTGCCCGGAGTGCTGGTGCTGTCATTAAGTGGAGCACAGGAGCTTCCAGTAAGCATCTGGGTGCCCGGACGAGAGCCGTATCGCGCTGTGTTGCCAGCCGGGCAGGCAAGTGGGCTGTTCCGGCCAGTCTCATTAGTGTTATCTGCAGGGACAGTCAGGCTGTCCCCATGCTGTGGTGAAGTGTTCATGTGACCTCCTGACTGCTGCTCTGTGGAAAGTGGTGTAATGAAGTGAAACGGCGGGCAAGAAGTAAGGCCCGCCATACTTACTAATGTGCTTAGGGGTTAAGCCATCAGGGGTTGTCAGTGCTGTACGCTGTACCTGGCTGCAGTGAGGTGAGCTGAACTGGCTGCACTGCTCTTCTGCAGCTGCGGGCAATTCTTATCAGGGGTTGCAATGCACTCCCCTTCCGGTGGTGCGGCCCAATGCTCTCCCCTGGTTGCGGTGCACTGCTGAATGACTTGCGCATGAGGTACTGTCATCTTTGATGGCATCTGGTCAGCCGTCAGAGGACTGGCAGAGGGAAGCTGTTATCTTAAAAAGCGGGCCCGGAGTAAGCCCGCTACTGATAGTTAAGTCAGAGAATGTTTAAGCGCCCGTGCATTGACTCAGGTAATACCCGCCATGCACTGAGCTGTCTGAGCCACGGGTCTTAAGACTCAGCAACTGTTATCTCAAGGTCTTATGTACGCCTGCTGCTCTCATGCTGTTTTCATGTTGCACAGAGGCCGGCTGCAGCACTGTTATCTCCTGCCCTCTTTACTGACCGGCTGTCACCCTGACGGGTCCTGCAGTAAAGCTATGGCAGCTGCTGCAGAGCAATGATGTGCAGGACAGCAGTACGGTAAAAGTATTCAGGATGGCGGGCTGAAATCCTGATAAACGCCCGCCCACGATTTCAAAGAAAAACTGTTACAGGATGCGGGCATTGTTCTGTCTGCGTGCCCGCCATACGCCACATACTGAATCTCTGTGTTCAGAGACTATTAGGTGACCTGAGATGCAGGTGAAACTGGTTCAGGATGGCGGGCTGAAATCCTGATAAACGCCCGCCCACGATTTCAAAGTCTAATCATGTGGCGGGCATTACAGATAATCTGCCGTGGCAGCCCGCCATAGCCACATACAGATGTGTTGCGCATACTTATGACACAGCCTGTCCGGCCAGTGCCACTGCCTGCAGGTTACTGCTGAATCTGCCGGCCTTGCTTCACTGTACGGAGCTGCTCCATGCCGGGAGCACAGGGCTTATGCACTTTGCTGCCGGCTGGGAAGCCGTACGGTGCGCCAATGAGCGCCATGCGGTGCGCACTGGGCTGCCTGTGAGCTGAGCAAGCGCTGTACGCTGTGCAGCAGCGCCATGCCATACGCAAAATCAAACTCACTTAAGAAGGCGAAGCCTGTGAACGCTCCGCCTTTGATGCACTAGTGAGATTTAAGGGGTCAGCTTACTAAAACCGGACCTGCCGATGGTGGAGCAGGCCCGACAATTAGAGACAGCTGGAGTCGAAAAGGAAAAGAAGAAAAGGGAGCTGTGCAGTTGCCAGGTTTAACCGTGCCACAGCTGAGCTGCGGTGCGGCTGTTAAGCTGTATCAGCTGCCCTGCAGTGTCAGCTGCCCAGCTGATAGAAAGCCATTCTTTTGACCTCAATGACAGTATCTGTAGATGAGGTAGCCATTACAGCATCCTCACGGTTGAGACTGCCTACCAGCACCACAGGCAGAGCCATGGAGTGACGGATAATGCGGTAGACCATGGAAAGGGACGGGCCGCTGCTTTGCCAGATAACGGCCTTGTAAAAGACAGCCCTGCTGTCACGTCCTGCTGGCACCTTTACCGAGCTGGCCACAGCCTGAGCCACACTGCGGCAGATATCATCGCTGGCAAGATACAGGTCCCACTTATCAAGGCTGACCGGAGCACAGGCCCCGGAGGGCGCAGCGCCTGCTGTAGTGACTGACGCTGCAGGATCCGCTGCTGCTGACGCAGCTGCAGCTGTTGCGGCCGCTGCAGGAGAGCTGTCTTTACCGCCGGCATCAGTGACGTCACTGAGCTCTGTGCCTTCAGTACTTGATGATCTCTTTTCATATGAGGCTGAGGGGAGGCAAGTGTCCTCAGCGCCGACAGCAGCGGCACTGCTGGGACGGGCCGGGTCAAAATCCTTATCCTGGGATTTGATATCCCTGTTGACCTGCTGCCAGGCAATTTCACTGAAGACACGCTCATCAAAGAAATCGTGCAGATCAATGCTGGAAAAATCAAAGTGACGGCGCAGTGCCATTTCCTCCTCACTCATGTCACTGACAGCACTGACAGCGGCTATTCCTGAAAGTCCCCTGAAGTCAGCACCGTCGCCGCTGCTCAAGGAGCCGCCCCGGGAGCTTAGCTCCCTGACCATGGCATTGAGCAGCGGAGCTGCAGCTGCAGCACAGCCTCGACGCACGGCACTGTCAGGACGTGTCTTACCCGCAGCTCCGCCCTCAGGCCTGCTCCTGCCTGTAGCCGCAAACCCCGCCGAAGCTGCAGCTGCTGCGGCACCAGACACTGCGCTTGCTGCAGCCGCTGCTGCGGCAGCGTTACGTCCAGCACCGCCTGGTGAGACTGAAGATCCTGATGCGCCAGGGCGATGAGCTGAACCCCTGCTGCCAGCACTGGCGACGGCCCTGCTGTGAGCCCGACTCATATGAGCGGGCGCTGTACGGCTGCTGCCAGTGCCGCCGGTGCAGGCCCTGGTGTTGGCGTCAGAGCAGGATTCGCTATCACAGCCGGTGCGGTTGCGGACTGCGTTTATCTGCCCCTGCAGCTGCTTTAAGGAGCGGGCGCTGTCATCTGATCCCATGGCAAGGCACAGTACCCTGCCCCTGAGCTCAGAGCCCAGTACATTACGGGCAGTATCGGGTTTCTTTACCGAACAAAGCGCAGCTGAAGATGAAGCTGAGGGAGTGGAGGAGGTGGTGGAAGAAGTAGAAAGAGAAGAGCTGGTGGATGCACAGCCGCACTCAGCCTGATCTGCAGTGGTGCTGCTGGAGACTGCAGCACTGTCAGTCATGCCCTGAGCCAGGGAGCGAATGCGAAAGCGCAGCATTGGTCTGCCTTTGAAATCACGGTCAAGAGCCATGCTGCCCGGCTCAATCTGACCCAGAAGCTGAAGCGAGTTCAGATTAAACATGTTGCCTTACTCCCTGAGGCCGTCCTCAGGACCATACGTCCTGCTATCAACAGGTACTGCCATCAGTACCCGGGACCTGCCATCAAACTGTTATCCTGAAATCCTGAAATCCTTAAGTAGTTTGAACAGCAAGGAGCATCTGCTCCTGCGATGGCTCAATAATAGAAAATAAAAACCGCCCCTTCTGATCTGTCCCTGCCCAGCCCCCGCACCAGTGAAAAGTACTTTTCCAGAAATTTTTAAAGCTCAGATTTACTGCATTATTTCCTGTAAATCCCTGTAAATATCTCTAAAATCGCATACTGGCATATCTGACAATGAACTGAATCTTATGACAATTAAGTTCTTTTTCCATAATTTTGCCAGCATAAGAAAGCAAAATGTTCATGGATTTTTTCTTAAATTATTTGCCCGCAGTTCAGGACTGAGAAGTAAGAACACATAATGCCGGGCAGCGGGCTGAGCACCAGTCCGCCCCATGGCTTCTTTGTGTGGTACAGGAAGCTGATGGCATGATGAGCAGGCAATCAGATGCACGCTCCCAAAGGCCTCCCCTGAAGCAGTGATCAGACACATGGTCTGGTGTTTAGGGAAAAGCTGCAATGAGCTGATTTTTGAAGAAAATTGAGGTTTTTTGATGATTTCTGAGCAAAAATGGGCGCTTTTTCGTGAAATCAGCTCATTTTTGTAAATTCAGGCATGGCAGACGAGACTGTGATGGGATTTTGCAGCTGACAAGTGAACAGGCCGTGACTATGGTTACGGTCTTTAAGATGGTGACAGGAGTCAGCTATTGGGTCAGATTAAAAAGGTTAAGAGCTGAACTGGCCTGCGGATACTGGCAGAGCCTGAGAGCCAGGCTGAGGCTGGGACTTATGCCAAGGCTCAGACTGAGGCTGGGACTTATGCTGGGGGTTATGCTTATGCGCAGGATTATTGAGAATGCCTCGATGGCCGGTCTGATTACGCAAGTGCGATAAATGGTTCAGGACTCCAGACCTGCTTACATGAACTGGCCTGATGAATGGAAGGTATGAACGGGCTGATGAATAAGTGGACTGACTTATGGATAGCGGGAGGGAGTGATGAGTGGAGAAATGGATTAACGGGCGGGTCGACAGACAGGGATGACCTTAAGCTGCATTGAAGGCTGCGCTGCAGCGGGTGATGCCGCTGAAGCTGTGGCGGGTGATTAGGGCGGATGGTGGCCGGGCCCGGTCGGGCGGCTTTTGGGGCCGGGCCCGGCCGGGGCGGCTTATGGAGGTGGGCCTGGATGGGCTGCGCGCGGGCAAAAAAAGGGGCATGCCTGAGCATGCCCTGCGCCGGGAAAAGATTAGTGTTGAGTTCCCGGTTTTGTCTCTGATCCTTTATCTGCCGGCTGGGCAGATGGCATCAGGCATTAATGTTGACGCGTAATGGTCCGGTAGCTGTTGTGTTGCCCTTATCGTTGTATGTCATGTTACGTGACATACGATCACGGGCAGACATCAGTACGGAGGTCAGACGGCGGTTAGCTGCAATTGACAGGGAAATGAGCTTGCCATTGGTCTCATTCATCATCTTGCAGCGGCCCAGCTTTTCCTTGAGCTGGTTGACGCGGTCAATGTGTACGGTCTTGAGCATGGCAGCATCAGGATGCAGCTTGAGACGCTGATCGTTGGCCTGCAGCTTGAGCATGAATGAGGACTTGTCCTCAGCAATGGTCTCAAGCTCCTCAAGACGGCGCTCTTTAATGGCCTGATACTCGCGGCTTAGGATCTTCATGACTGCGTCAAGAATGGCATCCTGCTCATCAAGATAATCATCTAAAGTCTTAATGGCGGAAACGGCTTTAGTCTTATTGATGGAACGACGGGTAATCATATTACTTCCAGAAAAAGGCGCTGTGACATACAGCAAAAACCACGGCCCCGGCCGGAGCCTGGGGCACGTCTGATTCACCGGGACGGTCAGGCCGTCCCTGTAACCTCACTTAGAGGGCGCCGCGAATCTGATACATGTCGTAAATACGCTTAGTATCCAGTTCGAGTTCGGTCACGTAGGTGTCACCCAGAGGGTACTGACGGACCACACGTGCACCGTGAACCAGGCCTTCAACCTCGGTAGTGAGCTTGTCGCTCTTCTCGATGTTGTTGGAGTTGGAATTCTTTGCCTTGACGTAAACACCGGCAACCTGCTCGGTGAGCTCACGATAGGCTTCCATCTTGGAGGCTCTCATGGCGTTAATCTGCTTTTCAGAATGGCTGGAACCCTTCTGACGGGAGATTACAGCATAGCCTGTGGACCTGATTACCGGATAATCGTCCAGCTCATTAACGCCGGTATCGGTGTAATGAACAGCCAGAGAAGTATTACGGATAACGCTGGAGCAGCCGGTGGTGCTCAATACCAGAACTGAGGCCAGAAGTGCTGCTGAAATGTACTTTTTCATCGAAAAAACCTTTTTTAACCAGAGAGCTTCCTGAAAAAGCCTTAATTGCTGACGCGGGAGTAGCTGCTTTCGTCTGCTGTGTCACGGATCAGCATGGTATTGTGCATGTAGGTGTTGGCAGGATAGACCACTGGATCTTCCTTGCAGCCTACGAGATCGCAGGAGCTGAAACCATCACGCTCATCGACATAGCGGTCATAATTGCCGCGTGAAGTAGCGCCGGAAACAACACCTTTCTTGAAACGTGGATCGGTGTAAACCTTCTTGCCGTCTGGACCAACCTGAACGCCAGGAGCGACCGGGGTGGTGCTGCCAGAACCTGTGTAACCGGTGTTATAGCCGGTGTTGTAAACCACAGGGGCTGACTGAGCTGCAGCTGCGGCAGCGGCTGCAGCAGGGTTAAAAGCCGGGTCAGAAGAGGTCTCGAAAACACCGCCTAATGGACGGCCGTTTGCACCTACTACCTGAGCCTTGGTCAGAGCCTTGGCAGTGCGGGCACGCTCGAGAGCTTCAGCCTTCATTGGAGCCTGGAACAGGGCCAGCTGCTTCTCTGCCTCGAGGTACTTCTTCTTGTAGTAACTGGCATCGCGTAACTGCTCAGAGCTGATACCGGTGAAGCTGCAGTTCTTGGCAGCGGTGCGGTAGCAGGTTGGCAGCAGGGAATAAGGGATGACATCGGTGGCGGTGGCAATGACCTGACGGGTCTGCATGTTTACCACGCGGGATACCACTACTACACCACGGCTGTTGCGGGTGAAGGTGCCGCCGAGGAGATATTTGACCTTGGTGTCCTTGGCGATCTTCTTCCAGTTACGGGAGAGGATAAAGTCGCCGTCATTGGTTACAGCCAGCTTGCCGGTGAGCTTGTACTCGGTGACCTCAAAGGCACGGGTAGACATCTCGTGAGTGAAGAACTCGGCAAGAGCGCGGCCCAGGTAACCGGCATTCTCATAGGTGTCTGTATCCACGAATGAGGTAATGGCAATGCGTGGCATGGTCACAATTTTGACATCGCCGGTGACTGAAGAACGGTCCACTGGAGCATTTGGCAGCAGGTGATAGAACATATTCTGCTGCAGCTGATCAGCCATACGGGCAGTAATGGAGCTGATCTCCATACCGGCCTGCTGATAAACAGTAGTCTCAGTTGGATTGTTTACACCCTCAATACGTGCAGAAGAGCCATTATTTTCCTCATAAGTTGGCAAGCTGCAGGCTGAGAGTAGCAGGCTGGCACATAAGCTTACCAGCAATGTTTTCTTTAATTGCATCTCCTGAACCTCAATCTCTTAGCGTAGCTGACAGGGCGATACCAGAGACTGTCGCTACAGAACATTCTAATCAGCATCAAGCTGCAATAACAATGCCATCGCAGACTAAGCTGGAGCATAATACCATTGATCAGCCGCAAAAACATGACCATGGACCACAGTTACAATACCAGGGCACTGTCAGGGCACAGAAAGATCATCTCCCATGCACACCACTGCCCGGCCGGCAGCATGACCTGACGGCCCCGCACGCACGCGGCAGACACCATATCAGGCTCAACTTCCACCATATTCACAGCACCAAGACACGCACCCGGCAAGCAAGAAAGCAAGAAAGCAAGCTTTCCCCTGCAAGGCGCACACATGATACCGCCATCAGACACCAGAACCAGAACCATCCCGGTCACAACCACAGACCTCACGCCCCGGGCAACAGCCTCAGAGGGCTGCATAAGGCACTGCTCTCAGGCGTTAACCTTATGCACTGAGCTCAGTATGTAACCACGGTATGTAACTACGGTATGTCGCCACGGCATGTCATCACACAGCGTGACAAAATCCCGGCCCGGCCTGGCTATTCCCGCGTGCTCCAAAAAATAAAATCAGAGCAGCACAAAACTGCACAGTCCCAACAGCAAAAACAAGGCTGTACAGGCACATAAAGCACGGCATCGGTACTGACATTTGAATACAGAGCAACAGGCGTGCCGCCGTAAATCTGTCAGTAATGCAAAGTGCTTCATAAAGCCATAAAGCACCCGCCCTGATCAGAGCGCGCACTCCACCAGCAAGACTTGCAGGCAGCCACGGCTCAGTCACACTCCCGCCCATTTCATAGTCTGCGCAGTCACCCAGCCTACGCCTGGCTCAGCACGGCCATCAGCGTCAGGACAGTAACTAAAACACTGCAGCAGCTGAGCCCTCACTGACCATGCGCACATGGAGCATATGACACTCTCAAAGCTTATCCCTGCGCATTTGCTGACCAGATACCGCAGCATGCAGCTGACAGTACTCAAAGCTCACTGTGCCACGTCCCCAAAACAGATCAGCCCGGGCACCAGGCCGTGAAGCGCGGCAATTATGGTCGTCATCAGTCCCAGGTCGAGCACAGATAAAGGAAATATCAGCCTGCAGGGACAAAAATTACCGTCACAATGCAGATTTATATGACCTTCAGACAGATGTCACAGATGCCATCCAGACCGACTTCACAGATGATCTCACAGGTTACCTGCAGACCGCTCTCAAGGCTGACCTTACTCAGCCCAAAGTCAAAAAAGTCACTGACCAGAAATCATGCAGTGCTTTAGCGCTTTAATAGTAAATTGCACCGGGAACAGACAGGTCAGGCCACAACGCAATTGCCTGAGCAGGCAGTACGCACGCTGAAGCAAGGCTCCCCGGTCATTGTCTCAGGATACGGACGAAGGACCAGACAGTGCACCATTGCACAGTGCGTCGCTCTGACAGCCGGACTGTCATAAAGCCCGGCAGATAAACTTTAGTGCAGCTGTCCGCTGGCAGCTTACAGCATATGCAGGAAGAGCTGCTGCGGGCTGACTGCAGACAGCTGATATTCGCTTAATGTCTTATGCCATTGCTGTATATATGCTAACGGCATAACAGGGCCCTGCTTTCAAAACGCCCCGATAAGGAGCAGCCCGGGCACAGCCAAAAGCGCAGCCCCTGAATACGCTCATCCCATGGAGTGCAGTTGCACTCCTGATGCACACTGACGGCAGCACTGCCCCGAGGCACAAAGGCTGACCTGAGCATGCCAGCAGAACGTACGGCACATGGCGATGGGCTGACAGTCTGTCCCGTAGACCAGGTACTGCCAGGACGAGTGGACAATTCAAAGGCAGCTCAATCCACCTGCAAGAGGCGCCAGCAACTTTATGCATATACAGGACGATTGAGAGGTCAGTTACCCAGGAAGTGGAGGTACTGGCACTGATTTCCGCGTGGTCAGGTCAGGTCAGTCGTGAGCAACGGGCTGCAGCAACAGTCAGGATTAACATGCCTGAAAAAGTTCAGGAGGCCCATGAGGTCAAGGAGCCATGGGAGCGCTCTGCGCATGCGGTTATAAGTGCATGCAGTCAGGCCGTGGTGCGGGCCAGTGATGAGTGCAGGCATCATATCTTATAATTCAGGCAGCACTGTGCTCTTTACCTGCAGTGAGACAAAAGGGGGTACAATTCTCAGCTGCACTGCCCGGCCCTGCTCTGCCCCTGTCAGCTGCGCTGCCCACTAATGTGATGCTTATCCGTAAGGCACACGGTGTACAGTGACTTTCAGCTGCCGCAGGTGGATACATGTCCGAATGCGCCTGGTGTACCGGGACTTTTATCGGTGCCACCTGGTGGTAATTTTCATTTGTGCATACTTTTTGCAGACTGTTTATTTCAGGTCATGCACTGTGGCGTATAACGTCATATAACCGGCCTTTTTCCGGGTGCGGCTGCTCCCTTTTACCGACAGTCAAGTCCAGCTGTTCGCCATTATATTCAGCCGACCCTGTGGTCATAATGGAATCATTGGAGAAATAAGATGCGAGCTTACTTTAAAGCTATAGGAATTGCTCTTGCTCTTGCTTTGAGCAGCCAGGCTGCTGTTGCCGGGTGGTATACGGCCCGAGGCTCGGCTCCAATTATTGACGACAATATTGCCCAGGCCCGTCGCAACGCCATTGACGACGCTCTGCGCAATGCCGCCCTGCAGGCCGGTGCTGATATCAGTATTGAACAGGTTATCGAGAACGGTACTCTGCTTGATGACAAGCTGCGTGTTACCGCCCACTCCCCAATCCGTCGTATGACTGTGGTTGAAGAGAGCGAAAACGGCCGTGTCGTTACCGTTCTGGTCAAGGCCCTGATCAACGACGACAATATTGCTGACTGTTATGCCGGCAATATCAAGAAGACCATTCTGCCTTTCGTGTTCCGTTATCAGGATCCTGATGCTTCCTTAAGCGCAGCCGGTCTTAGCGATTTTGACACCTATCTTTCCGATCTGGTTTATTCAGGCGTGGCCCAGAGCCCTGCCCTGACTGTACTGCCAGCTGACAGACAGCGTCTGCTGATTCACCAGGGTTCTTCAGGTCCTGACTACAATCTGCAGCGTACTCTGGACTCCATCTCCCGCCGCACCCAGGCCCAGTTCATCATCGTCGGTAACATCAACTCTCTGGCCAAGTCCGATACTGCCAATTACGAGTTCACCAAGATGTTCTACAACCCTACCCGCACCATCAGATTCAATATTCAGGTATTTGATGTGTACAGCGGCCGTATGCTGGTTTCCAAGGACTACCATGGCGATGCCGAGTGGACTCTGTCCAACCAGCGCTTCACCCTGCGCTCTGACAAGTTCAGCACCTCTGAATACGGTCAGCGTGTTCAGCAGCTGGCCAAATATGCCATTGCTGACATCGTCTCCAAGCTGCGCTGCCAGATTCCTGTAGCCCGTGTGGTTCAGGTCAATGACACCACTATCCGTATTAACCTCGGTGAGAACGCCAACATCAGCAAGGGCATGAAGTTCAACCTGATTCACCGTACCGACTTTCAGGATCGTCACAACATGACCTACTTCCAGAACTCCACCACCGAAGCTCTGTACAAAGTTGTTGACGTATCCCCGACTGCAGCTACCCTCGAGCCTCTGGACATCAACCACCAGCTCATCAACGTTATGCTTGACGACCTGGTAACCTTAAAGCCATAGGCCAACGGTAAGCCGACAGGCACAGACAAAGGTCCAGTCCGGTCCCATGACCACGCCGGACCGCGACCAGCTGCCAAAAAGGAGGAGCTCCACAGGGGCTCCTCCTTTTTTGTCCGCCAGGCCCATGCTTCTCCTATACGGCTATCGCCTGGGCCCTTACCTCTTGCAGAAAACTCCCACTTGAATGGGATATCTGGCATGTTTTTTATTTTCTTGTTAAAGGGATGCTGGATTAAAACTTGGCATCCCTTTTTTGTGTTTTGACCGACCATGGGTCGGTCCCCCTGAGCTCCAAGATAGACTCCTAATCAACACTCATGCAAGGTACGCGCTTGATGGGTGATAAAAAGGCCATTCTTAAGTTCAGTGGTATGGGTCTTGAGCCCCACCTCAGGCCAGGACGCAAGCAGTCTCCGCTTCTGGCATATATTCCGGATCCGGGGCCGTCCAGACGCTCCGCCCTTACTGGTTCTGCGTGCAGCACCCCAACTCTCAGCTGTAGCCACTTACTCCCGACTCAGCTCCTGACTCAGCTCCTGATCTGCGCATCTGGTACAACCAGCACTGTCCCTGCTCAACCGCACCTGAACGCAGACCGTTGCAGGTGCTGTCCAGCGTCACGCAAAAGGACACATTTAGTAGCGTGAGCTGTACAGCGGTGCGGATCGGTTTACCGCCTGGGACTGCGGCTGTTGTGCAGGCAGGCATTGAGGGGCTTACAGGACATGTCTTGCGGTGTCGGAGCAGCAGTGGCATAACCCTGCAACGAGATTATGGCAGCATGAAGCTGTGCCAGCCAGTTGCAGCCGCTGCAGCTGTGGCAGGCATAGCGTTGTATGCATTTATCTTTCGTGTATAATATGCGCCACGTCCCCATAGTTAAATGGATATAACAAGCCCCTCCTAAGGGCTAGTTGTAGGTTCGATTCCTACTGGGGGCGCCACCTCACAAAGCCGGGATCCCACATCCGGTACTTACTCCCGACCATCACGGTCAAATCTCCATTTTCATCACTCCCACTCTCCCACTCCCATTTTCCTCCCCCGGGATCAGTGTATTAATACCTGTCATGGCTGTTATGGCCTGCGGCCGCAGCGCTGCTCATTTATGCAAATAGCTCCTGGTGCATCCAGGCGACGGCTGTTGCCTGCGCTATGGTCAACGGGCTTTTGCTTGTGTGAGGCATGCGCTTTTTATAAAGTGCAGATTTGCTAAAATTTAGCCTGCAGCAAGTCACCTTGACAGGTGGCCCGAAATCAGTTTTTCAGCTTTATACAGGTACATTATGCTTTCCATGCAAGAGGCCCTGCAGACAGCCTTCACCAAACGACTGAGTCTGTCAGGAAGATCAAGCCGCTCAGAGTTCTGGTGGCTCTATCTTGTGTCCGTTCCATGCTTTATTGTTGCTACCTACATTGCCCGCATGGGATTTATCTTCTCCCTGCTGGGACTGGCCCTGTCTCTGGCAACCTTTGCCATGGTCATTGCCTGCATGGTCAGACGCATGCACGATCGTAACTTCACCGGCTGGCTGGTGCTGATTATTTTTGTCCCTACTTTTGGCATTCTCATACTGCTGTTGCTCTGTACCCTCAAGGGCACTGAAGGGCCTAACAACTACGGTGAGGATCCCCTCCAGAGGCCAGGAGCGCCTGGCAGTAACGGCTCCTCAGGCTCTGGCAGAAGCCATAATATCGAGCGTAATGGATGGGGCAGTCCTGAAACTGAGGATACAGAATTTCAGCGCAAACTGCGTGGATTCTTTGACAAGGATAATGATAAGGGCAATGATGGAGGTTCCTTTAAGCCCTGAGCCTCACAGCGCGCCCGACCACTGACCAGGACCAGGACCACCCGGACAGCACTGCCGCACCTGCCGCGCCATGGCCGCGCCAGCCCTGCGGGCTGTTGCAGGCCGCGACTTGGCTGTTGCAGGACAAGACCAGTCTGCAACAGGCAGTGACCTGGTCCAATGCACCTGGCCGCCTCTTGTTATGGCATACGTTACGGTTCATGGGGCTATCTGTATCCTGGTACTTAAGCACGCCCACTACACTGTGTGGTCGGCAAAACTCATTGCAGCAGCTCCGGCTGTTCTGCTCTGGAGCATAAGATGAATGTAAAATATGCCCTGATTATCGGCTTTAAAACCAAAGGTCTGAGATTTTACGGACGCAGCAGCCGTGCTGAGTTCTGGTATTTCTATATCTCTACCTGCATCTTTATTGCCCTGTCATGGAAGCTCAATATCATTCCGGTAGTCGGAGGCCTGCTGCAGGCCATAGCGGTGCTGGCCATTGTGGCCTGTCAGATAACTGCCACCATAAGACGCTTTCATGATCTCAACATGGATGGCCGCTTTGTCCTGTTCCCTTATCTGATGGGCATAGTCTACGCTGCCGGTGTAGGCCCGCTGCGCGCCACTCAGCCTCAGTACGCTGACCTTATTCTCAATACCCTGACCACTCTGGCAGGTCTTAGCTATGCCTCCATTCTCATCATGTGCGCCATGCGCGGTACCGTGGGCAAGAACAAGTACGGCACTGACCCTCTGGACAAGAGCACTCCTCCTCAGGACTTTATCAATCCTGACCACATGAAGGCCCCTGATCTCATGGGCGATCCATGGAAGCGCTTTAAGGACAAGGTAGACCAGGAAAAGGCCCGCAAGGCTGCAGGTCAGAAAGATCCCGGCTTTATCGCCGTTCCTACCCCTGGCTCTGACAAAAAATCTGAGACCGGCGCCAGGGATGATAACCAGAACTCCTCAGGCAAAGACCAGAACAAATAAGTCCAGGGCCCGGCCCAGCCGCCAGCTGTCCTTGCTGCAGCCAGTCACATGAGTCTGTTCAGGCTTTCATGTCCATGGTGCAGCCGCCCCTGGAGCCGCTGCACCTGCTGCATTCGCCCTTGCGGTGCCGTACCTGCGGCATACGTCATTGCGGCACAGGCCATTGCGGCGTATGCCTTTGCGCCTCCGCCCCTGAGACACTGGCACGGCTGCATGCAAATAACGTTTCATAACTACCTGACAAACAGGAACCACTTTTATGCATTATTTCTTTCAGGCCATCAAAGTCTGTCTCAAGGACAAGCTCTTTATCACCGGCGGCCGTGCCGGGCGCATGGAGTTCTGGCTCTTTACCCTCTTTGCTGTAGCCGTAAGACTGGCTCTGTACCCTCTTACCACTATCCAGTACTTTGGTGTGGTCTACTCCATCATCAACTTCATAGTCTTTGTGGCTCACTACACAGCCATTGTACGCCGTCTGCATGACTCCGGCCGCACTGGTCTGCACCTGGCCCCGGTCATGATTGGCCTGCTGATGATTTTCGCCGGCTTTGTGGCTGCCATTCCAATGGCAGTTACCGCAGGCGAGGTATTAGCCGGTCTGGGCATTATTTACCTGCTGGTTCTGTGTGCTCTGCCTGGCAACCCTAATGCCAACGAATACGGCCCGGCCCAGCCGCTGCCTGCAAAGCAGTAACAGGCACAGTCACCACGCCACCTACGGCCCCCTGCCTGGCATGGGCCGCCATGGTCCCTGGCCCTCTGGCCCTGGCAGCAGGGCCGGTCCTGTCTTGCAAGACCAGCCGGGCGGCAGACCTGCTGCTGCGGATAAAACCGTCAGCAGCAGCTGGCAGGAAAGTGAAGAGTGCATAAGGAGAGCACCATGAGTTTAAATGGCATGCTGACCACGATTAAACAGTCGCTTACGGTCTGCTGTGTTACCAAAACATTTAACTTCCGCGACCGTGGCTGCCGTGCGGAGTTCTGGCCCTTTTTTATCTTTACCTATCTGGCCTCCTCAGTTCTGGCACTGCTGGTACAGATTCCTTTTGTCGGTCCGGCTGCCGCTGCCCTTATCAATCTGTATCTGCTCATAGCCCTTCTGTCAGCTGCCGTAAGACGTCTGCACGATATCGATCGTCCGGGCACCTTTGTGCTCCTGCCCCTCATTCCTGCCTCGGTAATGACAGGCACCATCATCTGGAGACTGATATCCTACGAGAGCCTTGAGGGACTCAATCCGGGCACCACCGAGGCCGCCATTTTCCTCATCACTGTCATTTCCCTTATCTACCTGCTGGTGCTTTTCCTTACCGCCGGTACCTTAGGTCCTAACAGCTATGGTCCGGACCCGACCGATCCGGCCAATGAAGACTACCGTCTGGGCCGCCGCCCCGGTGAGGGCAAGGACAGCAGCAGTGACAGAAACAAAGGGGAGCGCAAGGACAGCTCGGCTACTTTCTGATCTGTGCAGACTCAAATGCAAAAATGCCGGAAATCCACCATGGTGGTTCCGGCATTTTTTATCAAATGTTCCGCATAAAATACAGCTTTCATGGCATCTGATCACAATATTTCTGTCTGGTACTTGGGACCTGTGGCCTGACTGCCTTAAAATCGTAAAACATGCTGTCCGTGAATTCACCCGTATGAGAATACAGCAGCATGACAATACAACATAAGGAAAACTGGAACCTGATGTTCCGGGGAGAATATTTTGATTAGCTTTACCCGCTCCCTGAGGCTCTGTCTTATTGACCGCGCCCTTGATTTCAACGGCCGGGGCACACGCGCTGAGTTCTGGTGGTTCGCGCTTTTCTGCCTTGTTCTGCTCCCTCCTGCATGGGCAGCCCTCATGCTGCCAGGACTGGCCCCGATTCTTGGTTTTCTTACCCCTGTAGTCAATCTGGTGATCCTGATCACCATGACTACCGCAGCCATCAGACGTCTGCATGACACTGACCGCAGCGGCTGGATTGTGCTGTTGCCGGTGCTGGCTTTCATACCGGTACCAGTGCTTACAGGCATGAACTTTTTTACCCTCTTCAGCGGCACCATGATAATGGGCCTGTCATCAGGCATGCTCATGCTGCTTTTCATTGCCAGCCTGATTTTCATGGCCATTGCCATGTTCTATACAGTCATACTGCTGGTCAAACCAGGCACTCCAGGCGATAACGACTACGGTCCTGATCCTATGGAGAGCCAGTACTACAATCCAGGCGGCTCATGGCGCTTTAACGAGAGCGCCTTTGCCAGCGCGGCCGGTGCTGGCACAGCCGGAGCCGGTGCATATGGCCAGTCCGACAGCTGCACCACCCCAGACCTGTGGCAGGCAAACCATGCTCACGACAGCGGCCCACGGGCACCGGCTCCGTACGGCAAGGCCAAAAACTCTGACTTTCCTGTAAGAAGAGCCCCGGGCCCTGGCGGTCCATGGCATAACGACCCTTACAGTAACGGCCCGTTTTCCGACAGCCCGGCTATGCAGGGCGGATGGAATCAGGCTGATGGTTCAGGCAGCGCAGGCGATCCTCAGCCTCCTGCAGCCCGTCCATAACAATAAGGCACATGACAGGCTCAACCTCAGCCCTGCTGCCCATGCAGCCCCAGCTCAGGGCCAGTCATTTGACTGGCCCTGACTGTCTGCACGGCTTACGCCATGCCCCATGAACCTGCCCGTCAGGCGGCCGCGTTAGTAGCAGACCAGACCTGACCAGGCTGCGCCTTAACGCGGCATGCCATGCCACCAGGGGCCGACCAATGGCAGATCAGGATGTGCAGGACACATAGCCGTATTTTTCCTTTGTTTATCCAGCCGGCAAAAGAGAACACTCATGCTGACAATCAAACAGTCTGTTCAGATATGCTTTGTGCGCAAGGCTTTTAATACCAGGGACAGAGCCTGCCGCTCAGAGTTCTGGTGGTTCTACCTCTTTGTGCAGATTTGCTCCATACCTCTGGGCCTGCTCTCATGGCTGCTGCCGGGCTTTGGTTCCCTGATCTACGCTGTCTTTACCGTTGTCTGCCTGTATTTCATCACCGCAACGGGAGTAAGACGTGCCCACGACAGTGGCAAAAACGGCTATCACGTTATCATTCCCATGGCTGTTGTCTTTCTGTCAGCCCTGACCGGCACTGTTGCCGATACCGCTCCCGATGGGATGGATCCCGCCTATCAGTTAACCCTGGCCGTGCTCATAGTCTGCTCCGTGGGATATATGCTCATTATCATGGCCCTGCCAGGTACAAAAGGCAGCAACCGCTATGGTCCAGATCCCCTGACCGCCTCTGAGCACATACTCAATGAGCGCCTCAAAGCTAAGGCTGCTGGCAGCACCAGTGCCCCGTCCAAAAGACACACTGGCCCTGACGCCGACTTCAGCCGCAACAGGAATGACAGACATGACAGGCATGACAGTTATCATGGCAGTCATGGTATTCAGGGCAGCGGTCAGATTTCAGCTGGTGCCAACAATAAGGCCAGTGAGGGCTCGACCAGCCCATGGAAGGAATCTGGTGGCAGCTGGACCGGCACTCACATGCCAGAATCCAAATCAGATAACCACTCCCACAAACCAGGCGTCTGATCAGCATCCCACACACACCCGTCCCGGCCTGCAACTGCCAGCTTTTTGCTGGCAGTTTGCTTTTCAGGCACTGAGGCAGCTCCCTCACGGCAGCTGCCATGAGCCATGGCCCAACGCTCATGGAGCCAGGGCCCCGGCTCCGGCTCCGGCAGCCACCTCTGTCGGGTGCGCTAATGCCTGTGAGCGCGACAGTGCGGCCGCAACAGCAAAGCGCGACCGCAACGGCAAAGCGCGACATGCGAGCTGAGGGCTGGCTGAAGCATGATGTTTATGGTCCTGACAACGTGGAGGCATGTTATTGCAAGTACTTGTCTGCCGTCTGCATATTAATTGATATACATCAATGATGTATCTAAAAAAGCATGGACAATCATTTTGTCAACACAAATTTCTTTCTAGCCAGATCACTATTTTGTGCATTGCTATCCTGACTAATAGTCATGCGTATTGTATTATTATCAGAATGAGCCTCGGAGCATGCTCACGCCACGTGCGCAGGCCGCTCTCAATCATTCATGGCAGGCTCAAAGCACATCTGATAATCACGCAGCTGTCATCAGGGTCATAGCATCCACGATAGAGCTGTGCCTCAGAAGCGTTTATGCCTGTGAATTTCCCCTGTGAGACCTGCGGTCTCATCTCCTTAATCAAACTGTTCTTCTCTCCTGTGAGATCCCGCCTGTCAGCAGCCAGTACCTGCATGCCTTTAAGTCGTGCCAGTACCAGGCCTGCAGCATTGTGCCTGACGAACAGTTAATGACCATCTTTGCCTGCTGTGTTAACAGTAAGGGTCATGACAGGGAACTTCATCTGCCGCCATGAAGTATTCCGTTTGCAACGGAATATCAGAGGCCGGATTTTGATTACGTAATTGAAGACATATGCTCACAGAGCATATCTGTCTTAAATCAGCTTTATACAAGTTTAGGATGGGTCTGATGTTAAATAACTTCCTCACCTCTCAAAAGGGCCAGTTTGCAGGAGCCTTTGGTATCTGCGTTGTTCTGACCGGTGTTGCCACTCTGGTCTCCAACGCCTCCAACCCTAACTACGCCGTTACCTTACGCCTCTCTCACGCCCGCACCGCCGGTTCCATTGCTGATCTGACTGCCTACAAGTTCAAGGAACTGCTCGAGCAGAACTCTCAGAAGCAGATCGGCGTTACCGTATATCCAAACAACGGTCTGAGTGGTGGCGACCAGTCCCGCTCCATCGAGCTCGTCAAGGGCGGCAACATCGACATCCAGATTTGCTCTGCTACCGATCTGTATAACGTAGATAACCGTTTCGGCACCTTCTGGATGCCATTCCTCTTTGAAAACGATCAGCAGATCGAATACTTCGTCAACAACGAGAAGGTTAACGAGACCCTCGATTCCTGGCTCCAGCCACATGGCCTTGACCTGCTGGCCATGTACTCTGCCGGTGCCCGCCAGATTTCCAACAACGTCCATGAGATCACCAGTCCTGAGGACCTCGACGGCATCAAGTTCCGTGTTCCTCCATTTGAGGGTGCTCTGACCACTTTTGAAGCTCTGGGTGCCCAGGCTGTCAAGATGGACTTCATCTCCGTAAAGAATGCTCTTAAGAACAATGAGATTCAGGGCCTTGAGAGCACTGTTCAGGGCTTTATCTCCTCCAAGCTCTACAAGGACCAGCCATTCCTGACCTTATGGAACGGCATTTATGACACCCAGATGTGGATTGCCAATGAGAAGTCCCTGGCTGCCTTAAATGACGATCAGCGTGCTGCCTTCACCGACAGCCTCCACGAGGCCATTGCATGGCGCACCAATCTGTACACTGAGTTCAACAAGCTCTACCTCAATACCCTGGCCGAGCGTGGTGTTAAGATCACCCAGCTCACCCCTGAGCAGATTGCCGCTTTCCGTGCCAAGGCTCAGCCTATCTACCAGCGTTATGTAGATACCCTCGGTCTTGAGACCTTAAACTACTTCCTCCAGAACCGTGGCCCATCCGATGCAGAACTCCAGCAGGCCATTGAGAGCAATGCCCAGCAGGCTGCTGCCGAAACTGCCCAGACCATGCCAGAGATGGCTGCCCCTGCCGAAGCTGTTCCTGCCGAGGCCGCCCCGGTTGAGCCTGCCCCTGAGGCTGCTCCAGCCGAAGCTGCCCCTGTAGAGGGCGAGGCTGTTGCCCAGGCTCCTGTTGAGGCTGCCCCGGTTGAGGCTGAGGTTGCTGCCCCAGCTGAGGCTGCTGCCCAGGAGGCTGCCCCGGCTGAGGCTGCTGCCCCAGAGGCTGCCCCGGCTGAGGGTGAGGCTGTTGCTGCTGCTCCAGCCGGCAAGGCTGCTGTAGCCATTGGCCCGGCTGACCAGAACATCGATGAGGAAGCTCAGCCAGCTCAGACCGAAGAAGGTGAGATTACCATTACTGAGGTAACTGTTGTAGATCCAGCTGCCAACATCGCTCCTGACCTGCATCAGGAAGCAGGTCTTCCAGAGACTGTAGAAGAGACCACCGATGATGCCGCTGTTGAGGCCCTGGCTGCCGCTCAGCAAGAGCCTGCCTGCCCACCTGCCACCGAAGAGCCATCTGCCGGTGACGTTCAGGTTCCAGCTGAGCAGGAAGCTGCTGTTGCTCAGGCCCCTGTTCCAGCTCCAGGCGTAAAGACTCTGGTCAAGGACACTCCTAAGGTAGCCGGCTTCAAGCCAGTTTACGAGGACGTAGCCTCCGTAAGCGGCTTTGCTCCTATCGTTCAGGACACTCCATCTGTTCAGGGCTTTGACACCATTACCCGCAAGGTTCCTGTCTACCAGGCTCCAAGCGGCTTTGATGCCCCTGCTGCTCCAGCTCCAGGTGCTGCAGCCCCTGCTCCAGCTCCAAAGGTAAAGCCACTGCCACCACACCTCAAGGGTGCTCAGTTCCACCAGCCAGTACAGTTACAGTACGTACCAGTAGGCGAGAGCTCCATCCAGTACATCGAGATTGCTCCAGGCAAGTTCCAGGCAGTTCAGATGATTCCTGTTCAGCCTATCGCTGTTGAGGTTAAGGCCCCATCCGTACAGTTCGTACAGACCATGCCTGTTCAGGAGCCGGTATTTGTTCATCCAGTTCCAAAGCACGTAGCTCCAGCTCATGTAAAGCCACTGCCTCCACACGCAGCCCCTGAGGCCGCTCCGGCCCCTGTGTATGCTCCTTCCGTGCAGATGGACCGTCCTATGACCCGTCCAGCTCACGCCCCTGCTGCTGAGGAGTTTCACAAGCCAGTAAAGGCCCCATTTGCCAAGCCACTGCCAGCTCCAGTTCCAACTCCAGTTGGTCCTGCTCCAGAGGCTGCCACAGCCCCTGAGGTTATCGACGCTGCCGTCTTAACCCCGGCAAATCCAGTTGCTGTTGAAGCCGCCCCTGCCCCAGAAGCCGCTCCAGCCGCCGCTGAGCCGGTTGCTGCTGACGTAGCTGATCCACAGGCCCAGACCGCCGCTGCTGCCGAGGCAGATGCTGCCCAGCCAATGACTCTTGAGGCTACCGAAGCTCATGGTCCTGCTGTAGCTGACCTCCCAGCCTCCGCTGAGGCCGGTGTTCCAGAGGGTGCTCAGGTTGAAGAGCCAGCTCCAGCTGAGACCAGCGTAGCCCCAGAAGCTGCCAAGTAATCAAAATCCGGTCAGACAGGCTGCAGGCATAGCCTGACTGCCCGCAAAAGACCCAAAAGGCCCGCACCTTACCAAAGGCGCGGGCCTTTTTCATTTCTGCACTACCCAAAAACCCTACACTCCCGTCATGGCCTCTCAGTCCGCCGCCGCACAGCGCCCTGGCTGCCAGGCAGGATGGCCCTGCCAGCAATGCTACTGGCCCTGCCAGCCATGCCGTCTGGACCGGCCATGCTGTGGCGCTGAGCCACTGGCTGTCCTGAACTTGCCAGCCATGGCTCGCCATCGCCCGCCAACAAAGGCCATGCAGGCCCCATTGAGGCTCCATTGAGGCTCCACTCAGGCCCTATTGAGGCTCACTCAGGCCTTATTGAGGCTCACTCAGGCTCCATTCAGGCCGCATGCCGGACCTGCATGGGTATGCATGGGGATGCATGAGCCTTGAGGTGGGGATGGAAATTAATTTATTGATTGAGATAAAACTGTAAGCAGACAAAGGGCGTAGCTGTCGCATTTTGTGACTGTTGTCCGATCATCTTAATCCACTTAACAAGAATTTAACTAATGGCACTCAGTCTATTTAACCGATATTAAATATTCTGTGTGCCTGACAGACATGACAGTATTATTCGTACCTGGATTTAACAAAGTTTCGGGCAATTTCCGGGCTTTTCAGGTATTGGAGCCACGCGGCAGCAGATTAAAAGTGTCCCATGGCGGGGACAGCCTGCCCATGCAGGAAAAAGCATTGTACAATTCCTTAACAGGTACCGCTGTGGCTGATCAGGACCGTGAGCCTGAATTTTGAGGTTTTTTATGATCTTTTATGTAGAAGACGATAACAGCATCCGTGAGATTGTCCTTTATACCCTTCACTCCATGGGCTTTGAGGCACGTGGTTTTGAAGACGGCCAGAGCTTTCTCAAGGCTCTGGAAAATCATAAGCCATCACTTATCATGCTTGATGTCATGCTGCCAGACTACGATGGAGTGGAGCTGCTCAAGATCATCAAGCGCCAGGCAAAGACCAGCGATCTGCCGGTAATCATGGCCACTGCCCGTGGTGCAGAAATCGAGAAGATTCAGGCCCTTGATCTGGGTGCTGATGACTACCTGGCCAAGCCTTTCTCCATGATGGAAATGGTGGCCCGTGTTAAGGCCGTATTACGCCGCTACAAGAAAGAAGAGCCTAAGAGCCTGACTGCAGGCCCTCTGAGCCTCGATGAAAACAGCCACGTGGTCAAGGAATACAACCGTGTGGTTGAGCTTACCTACAAGGAATACGAACTTCTGGCCCTGCTGCTCAAGCATCAGGGACGTGTCTACAGCCGCGAGCAAATCCTCGATCTTATCTGGGGTCATGACTATGACGGTGAGAACCGTACTGTAGACGTGCATATCCGTACTCTGCGCTCCAAGCTGGGCGAGAGTGCCAATCTGATTAAAACCGTCCGTGGTGTCGGTTACAAACTTGAATACTGATTGAACTTGTTTTCATCAGTAACACCACCATACTGATTCAAACAGAATATTCCCAAGCCTGAGCTTCACTTCTTAGCGAAGCCAGGCTTTTTTTAACACGCATGACCCAGCCCGCCGCTGCTGCGCGCTGGCACCGCGCTGAATCAGCTCTTTTGCGCAGCGCATGCCCCGGCCATGCACATGCCTGCCCGTTTCCTCGTAGCCGGGGCAGGCCCAGGCGTCTGACTTCAAGTCTGGCTGCCTGAAGGAGTATGCCCGGGCAGCGGATCGCATGCCCGCTGCCGGGCCGGAACAGCCGGACAAGGAATCTAAAGTGCGCAAGAAGATCTTTCATGCTTTTCTTAAGCTTTCAGTAGGACTGCTGCTGGCCCTGTCAGCTGCTGCTGTACTCATTCATCAGTTTCTCAAGACCCAGGACGAGATTAAGCATCTTGAGAACTTCGGCACCATTATCTCCACCGCCATCAACAAGCATGGCTGGGACTTTTTAAGGGACGGTATCGATTACGAGTGGGTGCGTATTACCCTTATCAACTCCGATGGCACCATTCTTTACGACTCTGAGGTGGAAGAGAAAAATCTCGACAACCATCTAAACCGTGCCGAGGTCGAGGCCGCGCTCCATACCGGCTACAGCACATCCAAGCGCTTTTCCGACACCCTGCAAAAGCAGACCTTTTATCACGCCATCAAGCTCGATTCAGGTCAGGTACTGCGTCTGTCATTTACCTCTGATTCCCTGTACCTGTACACCAAGCGCTTTACCATCTTCCTTATTCTCATGATGATAATGCTGACTGGAGGCTGTTATTACGTGGCTACTCTGCTATCACGCTCCATTATCGAGCCTATTAACAGGGTCAATCTCAACGATATCCGCTCGCTCTCTGATCCGGGCAACCACACCTATACCGAGCTGCAGCCTTTTCTGTGGCGCATAGGAATGCAGCAGCATAAAATTGATGAACAGTTCCACGAGCTGCGCATCAAGACCAATGAATTTCAGGCCATTACCAAGAGCATGAGTGACGGTCTGGTAGTGCTCAATGCCAAAGGCAATATAGTCTCAATCAACAAGATTGCCCGCAAGATCTTCGATGTCACCAAGGAAAACTGCATCAATCAGAGCTACAAGTCCATAGACAACTCTGAGTACATGCAGGAGATGATGTCCCTTGCTGCAACTGATCCGCGTCAGACCCGCTCCATTGTCCGTGACGGCCGCGATTACGATATCCGTTTCTCCAAGATCAGCGACAATGGCGTCTGCCTTGGCTATGTGCTCATCATCTTTGATGTCACCGAAAAGAAGCGCACTGAGCAGATACGTCAGGAATTTACTGCCAATGTCTCCCATGAGCTCAAGACTCCGCTGCAGTCAATAATTGGCTACTCGGAAATGATGGCCAACGGCTTTGTGCAGAGCGATGACATCAAGCACTTTGCCAGCCGTATCCACAAGCAGAGTTCCCGTCTTAAGACTCTGATTGAGGACATTATCTTCCTGTCACACCTTGATGAGGGTCAGCTGTCCATTATGGAGGATCTCTCCATTACCAGCATTGCCCATGAGGTTTTTGAAAACCTCCAGGAGAAGGCTCAGGAGCGTAATGTCCAGCTGCAGATCCGTGGCGATGACATCAAGATGGTGGCTGTTAACCGCTACATTTATGAGCTGATCTACAATCTGGTAGACAATGCCATACGCTATAACCGTGAAAACGGCAGCGTAACCATTACCCTGCATACCACCAGTAACAAGTACATGATTTCGGTAGCTGACACAGGCATAGGCATTGCCCCTGAGGAGCAGCACCGCGTCTTTGAGCGCTTCTACCGCGTCGACAAGTCCCACTCCCGCCAGACCGGCGGCACCGGCCTTGGACTGTCCATAGTCAAGCGCGTAGTGCTCTACCACCACGGAAAGATCAAGATTACTTCCCACTTAAACCAGGGCACAGTATTCAGCATCACCTTCTACAAAGACAAACTGCGTGAGCTGCGCGAGGAAAACCGGCGCAAGCACGAGGCCCTGCTAGAAGCCAACCGCCGTGAACACGAACGCAGCAGCTCAGTGATGACCGCCCTGTCCACCCCAACCGACGCTGACGCCTCCGCCGATGCCGCCGCACCGTCTGACGCTGGCGCGGCTGCTCCGGCTGACGCCGCCGCAGCACAGCCAGTCGCGGCTGACAGTGCTGACCATGACAGCACCGAGGGCCATAACCAGCCGGCTGCCAGTGCCTGAGCCAGCGGCCGCTGATGCGGCCCGTCAGCTCAGCTGACCATGGTCTGCCCCACAGGGCCAAGGCCCGGTCAGGAGCGCTGCACTGCACCCGGACTGGGGGCTTGAGCGGCCCAAAAAACAAAACGGCCACCAGAGTAATTGCTGGTGGCCGTTTTGTTTTGCCTTGTGCTTACTGTCCCCCTGGGGCCGCCGGCTGTGCCGGCGAGGCTATGGGGCTGTCAGCTGTCGGGCTTTAGCTTGGGATAATCATGCCCTCTTCACGCATACGGGCAATCTTGTAGCGCAGAGTACGTGGGCTGATACCCAGCTTCTCAGCTACGGCCTGACGGTTGCCACGGCAGTCAATCAGAGCATCGAGGATGATCTGATATTCCTGCTGCTTGAGCTCGCCGCCCAGAGAGCTTGGGATCTTCTGGTTGCGTACCATATCCATGGAGGAGCTGATGATAGCATCACTGCCAGACTGGCCCATGCCAGGCTGCCCCATGCCGTTCTGGCCCATGCCGCCAGGCATGCCGTTCATGCCACCTGATACTGCGCCCATGTTAGATCCCATGCCGCCCTGAGGCTGGCCATAGGAGCCTCCCATGGCGCCCATGCCGACACCGCCCATGTTCTGAGCGGCCATGCCCTGACCTGCTGGCTGACCAGCCATGCCGCCCTGAGACTGCATGCCGTAGCCGCCGCTGTTTCTGAAGTCCTGAGGCTGAACCATGCCGGCACCATTGCCCTGTGAACCACCTGACATGACGCCCTGCTGACCTGAAGAGCCGCTCAGCGCACTGGCCATGGCCTGATCGCCATTCCAGCCCTGATTCTGGCCATTGTCAGCAGCTGCCTGCTCCTGGGACAGTACTGGAGAAACACCGCTGATAGCCTGCTGCTGGGCACTGCTTAAAGCCTCATCAAGAATGAGGTCAGCAGCCTCGATGACGCTGCCATTGCAGATAATCAGCGCACGCTGCATGACGTTTTCCAGCTCACGGACATTGCCCGGCCAGCTGTAACCCTCAAGACGGGCTACGGCCTCAGCGCTGAGCTCAGGAATAGCACGGGAGTTCTCGGCGGCATGACGCTGCAGGAAGAAACGGGCCAGAGGCATGATGTCGCCTGAACGCTGGCAAAGTGGCTTCCAGCGCAGTGGCAGCACATTTAAGCGGTAGTAAAGGTCCTCACGGAACTTGTTTTCAGCTACAGCCTGCTTGAGGTCACGGTTGGAGGTGGCCAGCACGCGCACATCAAGAGAAATGGTCTTACGGCCGCCCAGGCGCTCTACTTCCTTTTCCTGAAGGACACGCAGCAGCTTGGACTGCAGATTGAGGTCCATTTCGGTAATTTCGTCGAGCAGAATGGTACCGCCCTGAGCCTGCTCAAACTTGCCAGGACAGGCCTGAACGGCACCCGTAAAGGCACCCTTTTCATAACCAAAAAGAGTGGACTCGAGCATGGTGTCAGGAATGGCAGCACAGTTGATGGCTACGAAAGGACCTGAGGCACGAGGTGAATTGTCGTGCACATAGCGGGAGAGCACTTCCTTACCTGAACCTGATGGACCGGTAATCATTACGGTGGCATCTGAGGATGCTACCTTGGCAGCAAGCTGCAGCAGCTCACCTGTGCTCGGGTCAGCCCAGATAGGCTCGCGGCGGTTGATGCGCTTGACAGGCACATAACGGGAAACCTGGTTTAACAGTACCTCAGGGGCAAAAGGCTTGGCCAGATAGTCGATAGCACCGTCTCGCATGGCGGTAACAGCACCGTCGATATTGGCATAGGCTGTCATCAGCAGCACCGGCATCTGAGGGTAGCGGTCGTGGATGGAGCGCAGCAGTGTGTGGCCGTCCATGCCATCCATCTGAATGTCAGAAATGACCATATCAACATTGCGCTTGAGCAGTGTTGCCAGAGCCTCATCTCCATTGCTGGCTTCAATGCAGGCATAGCCCGTAAGCATGAGAGTATCAACAATAGCCTCACGTAACTGACTATCGTCATCTACAACCAGAATTTGACTTTGATGCATTTTTCCAATCTTCTCTCTGACAAATAAAAAACCTTTTGCGATACAGCAAGGCTCTCATCCCGGGCAAGGCTGTGCCCGACCGTGACCCGTCAAGGGCTGAACGCCCTTGCGCATGGCGCAAGGACGTCATGGTCCTGCAAGCCACCAGGCTGAGCCCGGGGGGATTTGATGCCTGCAGGTCGTTTGAGCAGATCTCTCTTATGTCTGTGATCTTACTGTGACCTGATAACCAGGGCTGATCCGTGATCAGCTGTTGAGCTTGTGACCGCCTGAAACATCAACCTGTACATGAGTATAGCCGTCATGACGCGGACTGTCCTGAGGCGGATCCTCAGTGACATGATTGCCATCGCCCTGAGCTTCACTGGCACGCAGCAGTGCCGCCTGCTCCTGACGTTTACGGGCATAGGCCGCAAAGGCCTCTGAAGTAGCTGTGTTGGCTGCTGTTGCAGCCTGTTTGGATATTCCTGCTGCTGTCTGAGGCAGGGAACCAAAGTTGACATGATGCTCATGCACGCCCTGATGCTCATGCATACCCTGAGGCTCGACTGTGCCAAGACCAAGGGCATGATGCTCATCATGCATGTGCATTCCGGCCCCCGGCAGCACCGAACGCTCCAGGTGAGCAGCCTGACCTGAGGCATGAACAAAGCCCATGCTCTCATGCATGCGGCTTACTTCCTCAGGTGTATCTTCGCTGTCTTCATCATCATCTGACAGCTCCTCGATATCTGACTCATCATCTGAGGACTCATAATCATCATCGTCCTCATAGTCATCAGCATCCTTGTCATCATCGGCTGCAGCTGCTGCGCATGCTGCGACAGAATCAGTGGCCGCTGCGCCTGCGGCCCCGGCAGCCGCAGCGGCCACGGCGGCAGCGCTGACGCTGCCCCCAATGCCGACCTCAGCAGCTGCCTCAGCCCGAGCCGATAGCAGCTCGGCTGCAGCTGAACCTCCCAGAGCCGCGCTGCCTGCAGCCGCGGCCGCTGCAGCACTGGCCATAATGGACTGACCACTGCTCTCATGGCTGCCAGGACCGATTTTCTCAAGGCTTTCAAGAGCGCTCTGGCTGTGTCCGTCTGCGTGCAGATCAGATGAGCTGCCTGCAGCTCCGGTGGCTGCAGCTGCCACACCGGCTGGCGCTGCCATGGCTCCGCCATGGGCCAAGGATGTACCGGCTGTTGTAGCCGGACCTGATGCAGCCGGGACTGATGAAGCCGGTACGCCCTCCGTGGCGTCAGCGTCGGCCTGATGACTGTTAAACAGAGGAATGCTGATGGTAAAGACAGTGGCGAAAGTATCGTTCCACTTTTCCAGGGTCAGTACGCCCTGGTGGACCTTGGTTACGGCGCTGACTACCGCAAGGCCCAGTCCTGTACCTGAGCTTTTGGAGGTATAGAAAGGCTCAAAAATCTTTTCTTTGAGCTCATCAGGAATTACAGGTCCGTCATTGGCAACCGAAATGACCACATTGTCATGACTGCGCATCAGACGCAGACAGACCTTTTTAGCTCCGGCCTCAACAGCATTGGCAATGAGGTTGCTCAAAGCGCCGGTAAGTGCAGTGGCATTACCCATTACCGGCATCTCTTCATCTGACAGCTCGGTAATAAGCTCGGCTCCGCCCTTGCTTAAAACTGCAGTGACATTGCTGGCAGCCTGTTCGGCCAGCTGACGGGCGTCGATTTCAGAAACAGTCTGCTCATTGGAGCGGGCAAACATGAGGATGTCGCTTACCTGAGCCTCAAGAGCCTCAAGGCGCGATACCAGCTTCTCCTGGAAGCGCTTGCGCGCCATAGGCTGGAGATTGGCATTGCCAAGGTTGGCCGCATAGAGCATGGCAGCAGACAGGGGAGTTCTAATCTGGTGGGCAAGGCTGGCTGCCATACGGCCAAGGGAGGACAGACGCTCCATGTGGGAGATCTTGTCCTGCAGCAGTCTGGTCTCAGTAAGATCATTCATCTGAATGAGCTGACCTGAACTCAGGCTTGCGGTAATGACCTGAAGGCGCCTGCCATCACGAGTGGAGATTTCATGGCCGTCGTCATTGCGGGGACGGAAAACGCGCGAAATGACCTCCACCCAGCGCCGTCCTTCGAGAACGGGCTCACCGAGCAGGGCCAGAGCTGTATGGTTAGCCTTGCTGATCACGCCGCTTTCGTTGACCACCACAATAGCTGATGCGGTGTGAGCGAAAACTTCGGTCAGTAAAGCATAATCATTTTCCTGAGTCTGACTCATAGCAATGCTTCAACCTGCAAAAAATAGGACGCACCATACCACTGCTGTCAGCGCCATAAGTACCGAAAAGTACTGGCAGAGCACTGGTTAGCATGACCTTGTTAATACTCCATCCGGGCAAATTATAAATGCTGCAGCATACTCCAGGCTGCACTGAAAATGACAGGATCATGCCCCACAAAACAGATACGCAGGCCATAAAGCAAAAAGCGGCGCTGCTGCAGCCATGGTCCAGAAAAGATCAGAGCGCCCTGAAAAAAAGGGTGCAGCTGCCAGGTCTGACCAGGCAAAAGCCGGGCATGACTTAAAACAGAAAATCCGGATAAATCCTTATTATGCCATTGACTGGGCATCAGCGCCATAAAAAAGGCCCGGCTGTAAGACACAGTCGGGCCATTTTTTTATCAGCATTATAGTACCGGTCACAAGTTGTGATGGTCGCAAAACAATATCTGTAATACACCTGGGGACAAAAAAGCCGGGATAAAACACGACAGAGTCGTACTTTGTCCCGGCAGTTCCCAGCCGCACCCGTCCTGAGCAGGATAATATTCCATCCTGTCCGGCTAAGGGAAGCGGCCCAGCGCACCAGCCTGGCATAGCACCAGGCTGGTGCGCTGCCACGGCCTTACCAGGCCATGCGGCCATGCCGGTCAGGCCAGCCGTCGCGGCCATCCAGTAGCCAGCCAAATGGCAGCCAGGGGCCAGCCAGTGGTCAGCCAAATGCCAGCCAGGGGCCAGCCAGTGGCCCGCCTGGGGCTGTTAGCCTATGTAGCGGCGTGCGTTGGCAAACAGACGCATCCATGGGCTGAACTCACCCATGTCATCTGGATGCCAGGAGTTGGCAATGGTACGTACCACACGCTCAGGGTGAGGCATCATGACAGTGAAGCGACCGTCAGCTGTGGTTACAGAGGTAATACCCTCAGGTGAACCATTTGGATTTAATGGATAACGGTCAGCAATCTTGCCATAGTGATCGATATAGCGCAGAGCTACCAGACCGGCCTGCTCCAGGGACTTGAGGTGCTGCCCGTCACGGAACTCGGCGCGGCCTTCCCCGTGGGATACCACGATTGGCATGCAGGAACCGGCCATGTCCTGATAGAAGATGGAAGGGCTCTTCTGAACTTCCACCTGAACAAAACGGGCCTCAAAGCGCTCGGATCTGTTAGTTACAAAACGAGGCCACAGCTCGGCACCTGGAATGAGGTCGCGCATGGTAGACATCATCTGACAGCCGTTACATACGCCCAGGGCAAAGGTATCGCCACGGTCAAAGAAGGCAGCAAAGTCAGTTCTGGCTCTCTCGTTGAAGAGAATGGACTTGGCCCAGCCCTCACCGGCACCAAGCACGTCACCGTAGGAGAAGCCGCCGCAGGCTGCAAAGCCCATGAAGTCCTTCAGGCTGACCGAGCCGTCAAGAATCTGGGACATGTGAACATCAACAGCGGTGAAGCCGGCACGGGTAAAGGCGTGAGCCATTTCAGCCTGGGAGTTGACGCCCTGCTCACGCAGGATAGCAACACGTGGAGCCTTGCCACTGTTGATAAATGGAGCAGCAATATTTTCCTCATTATTGAAGGTAAGCTGACAGAACAGACCTGGATCCTTTTCATCAGCCTTGTCTTCAAACTCCTCACGGGCACAGTCCGGGTTATCACGCAGAGCCTGCATCTGATAAGTGGTCTGAGCCCAGATAGTTCTGAAGTAAGTACGGGTGTTGTTGATAACATCCTTGCCCTCACGCTGGAAGACAATGTGGTCATCATCACGCACAGTACCGATGACATGGCTGATATTGGCAAGACCATGGCCGGAGAGGATATTTAAGACTTTCTCCTTGTCCTCGTTTCTTACCTGGATTACAGCACCAAGCTCCTCGGCAAACAGAGCGGCCAGGTTATCGGAGTTGAGCTGGTCGAGGTTGACCTGAACACCGGTGTGGCCGGCAAAAGCCATTTCAGCAACAGTAGCAAACAGACCGCCATCAGAAATGTCGTGGTAGGCCAGGATTAAGTCAGCCTTGTTGAGGAACTGGACAGCATCGAACAGCCCCTTTAAGCGTGCAGGGTGATCGAGGTTGGCCGGTACGCTGCCCAGCTGACGGTAAACCTGAGCCAGAGCAGAACCGCCCAGACGGCCCTGACGCTCACCCAGATCGATGTAGATAAGGGAAGTATCACCCTTATCGGTACGCAGCTGAGGAGTCAGAGTCTTGCGCACATCCTCGGCACGGGCAAAGGAAGAGATGATGAGGGACATTGGGGCAACTACAGTGCGCTGCTCACCATTTTCCTCCCATGAGGTCTTCATGGACATGGAGTCCTTGCCCACTGGAACGGTAAGACCAAGCTCTGGGCATAATTCCATACCCAGGGTCTTTACGGCATCAAACAGACCGGCATCATCACCTGGGTGGCCATTGGCGGACATCCAGTTGGCAGAGAGCTTGACGCGGTTGAGATCGCCAATATAGGCAGCGGCGATATTGGTCAGAGCCTCACCTACAGCAAGGCGTACGGAAGCCTTGTGGTCGAGCAGAGCTACAGGAGTACGCTCACCCATGGCAGCAGCCTCACCATGGAAGCTGTCGTAGGAGGCGGCAGTAACGGCAACGTCAGCTACAGGTACCTGCCATGGACCTACCATCTGGTCACGGGCAACAAGGCCGGTAACGGAGCGGTCACCAATGGTGATAAGGAAGGTCTTTTCAGCAACGGCAGGCAGCGCCAGAATGCGCTCGGCAGCCTCGGAGGCGCTGATGCCCTTGCCATTGAACTCAGGGCTTGAATGAGTGGTGTGCTCTACCTTCTTGAACATGCGTGGTGGCTTGCCCAGCAGGATGTCCAGAGGCAGATCGATTGGACAGTTGTCGAAGTGTGAGTCGTGCAGAACTACACGGCGCTCCTCAGTGGCCACACCGATAACGGCATACTGGGCGCGCTCACGCTTACAGAAAGCCTCAAATACAGGGAACTTGTCAGGATCAACGGCCAGAACATAACGCTCCTGGGACTCGTTACACCAGATCTGCAGCGGAGACATGCCAGGCTCGTCATTAGGAATGGCGCGCAGCTCAAAACGGCCGCCTACACCACCGTCAGATACCAGCTCAGGCATGGCGTTGGACAGACCACCGGCACCTACGTCATGAATAAACATGATTGGGTTATCGGCGCCCAGCTGCCAGCAGGCATCGATAACTTCCTGGCAGCGGCGCTGCATTTCAGGATTGCCACGCTGTACGGAAGCAAAATCAAGCTCCTCAGAGGACTGGCCTGAGTTCATGGAAGAAGCGGCACCACCGCCAAGGCCGATGTCCATGGCAGGACCGCCCAGAACGATGAGTTTTGCGCCAGGATTGATGTGATCCTTCTGAATGTGCTCACGACGGATGTTACCCCAGCCGCCGGCGAGCATGATTGGCTTGTGATAGCCACGGATTTCACAGCCGTTGAAGCTGGAGACCTGCTCTTCGTAGGTACGGAAATAACCGCACAGATTAGGACGGCCAAATTCGTTGTTGAAAGAGGCGGCACCCAGAGGGCCCTCAATCATGATGTCCAGAGCGGAGGCAATACGGCCAGGCTTGCCAAAGTCGTGCTCCCATGGCTGCAGATAGCCAGGAATCCTGAGGTTGGATACGCTGAAACCGCACATACCGGCCTTTGGCTTGGAGCCTACACCGGTAGCACCCTCGTCACGGATTTCACCACCTGAACCGGTAGCAGCACCTGGGAATGGGGAAATGGCAGTTGGATGGTTGTGGGTCTCAACCTTCATGAGGACAGGCATGTCTTCCTCATGGAAAGTCCACTCGCGGGTAGCGCTGTCAGCATAGAAACGGCCGGCACGGGAGCCTTCCATTACAGCGGCATTGTCACGGTAAGCGGACAGTACGTAATCAGGGGTGGCCTCAAAGGTATTGCGAATCATGCCAAACAGGGACTTGTCCTGCTCAACACCGTCGATTTCCCAGCGGGCATTGAATACCTTGTGACGGCAGTGCTCGGAGTTCATCTGAGCAAACATGTACAGCTCGATGTCGCTTGGATCGCGGCCCAGAGTCCTGAAGGATTCAAGCAGGTAGTCCATTTCATCGGCTGAAAGAGCAAGGCCGAGCTCAACATTGGCCTTTTCAAGAGCCTCACGGCCGCCGGTGCTCAGGGCAATCTGGCGGAAAGGAGCTGGAGTATGCTCACCAAACAGTCGGGCAGCATCGTCAAAGGAGGTCAGAACGCTCTCAACCATGCGGTCATGAATCAGACCGTTGATGATGGCGCGCTGCTCGGCGGTGAACTTCTCACCGCTGCGTGAGGTGATGTAGTAGGCAATACCGCGCTCAATGCGACGGACAGCATTCAGACCACAGTTGTGGGCAATATCTGTTGCTTTGGTAGCCCATGGGGAAATGGTGCCGATACGTGGAACCACCAGGAAAAGCTCGCCGCTGTCCTCGTGGCTGCCATCAACTGGACCATAGGTCAGGATCTTGCCTAAGACCTCTTTTTGGCTGTCAGTTAAAGCGCCGTCGCAGTCAACCAGGTGAACATAAGCAGTGCTGATGGTGCCGATTTCAACCTTTGCCTGAACCAGTGCCAGAACCAGTTTATCGAGCTTGTAATCGGATAAAGCCGAAGAGCCACGTAAAATATCCATTGATAAAATCCTGAATAAAAGGCTGCAAAAACAAAAGATGCTGTATTTTATCAGAATTGTGGCTTCTCTATTCACAAAAAGTGCCCCAGATCACACTCCCCCGCCCCATGCCATGCCATGCCATGCCATGCCATTGCCAGGCATAGCCCTGCCCATCCGGGCCCGTGACCGTCGCGCCCATACCTGGCCCAGCCGCGCCCATGCCCGCCCACATCCCGTCCATAGGCCCATCCACATCCAATAGCCGCTCACTCCTGTTTCCTGGGCCATAACATGGCCATGGCCCACCACTCCCAGGCCAGACTCACCCGGGCAAGCAGCTCCATGCGCGGCCTGCGCCAGGTGCATGTGCGTCACCTGTCCATATCCCTGCACCCCTGAATTGCCAGACTCACATGAGCATGCCCTGCTGTCCCGGGATAATCATGCCAGGTTTATCTCCCGGATAAATTAAGTGACATCTGGTCACAAAGTCCCGTAAATACCTCGTTTTTGACTCTGACCTGACCCTCGAAGTGACTGTGTTGACTGGACATTTCACTAATGTTGTTGATAATTCTTAATCAGTCATGTTGTATGATGTATACAAGTATGTCCTCTGAGTGCAGTATGTCCAGAAAATCACGTCTCCACTCCGTTGCGCACTCAATTGAGCCGCAATGATCAAAATTTAGTGAGACAGCCCTCAGAATTGCCACAAGATACACTCACAAAAGCGTTGTCTTATGCCATGCTAGGACGTTGTTAACTTTCTGTTTTACTTTTCAGCTGAGTTGCAAATGGACCTCTCTTATCTTCAGCTGACTTCAGTGCCCGTAGCCTCAGGGCAGTAGTGTGTTTGCAGAACAATAAGATAACAGCAAAGTTAACTGACATATCAATCACAAATTAGACAAACCGAAGATCCGGATGCTCCAACATCCGGAAAAATAGACCGATTTTAATGTTACCGGGTCCGCCTGCACAACAGAAAGATAAAGCAGCGATGAGGTGGCCTCAAATCAGACCAGAACCTGACAATTGAAAACAGTATCTGCCGCATCTGACCACTGCCTGATGGTCGCCACTGCCAATACCAGTCAGGGCAGGCAGACAAGCTCAGTGCGTGCAGCCAGCAAATGCTGCAGGTCATGCAGGGCATGCCAGCCCCCTCATAACAGGTCAGGGCCGAACATGCCTGACAAAACTTCCTGACACAGCTGCCAGGGCAGGTGCACGGGCGGTTGCACGTATTCGTGCATGCATGAATTAACTGTCACCGGAGGGGACTGAACCTGTACATGCCAGGTCAGTCGGGTTAACCATGTTCCTGCCAGTTGCTCTGATGTGAACCGGAACAGGCTGCAATGCACAGCGCTGTATTTAACAACCTGAAGAACAATGCGGCTGCCAGCGTTTCTGACAGCCTTTTCATATAGTGAAAAATATACCTTAGAAAGGGGATATTATGCGTTTAACCAAAGTCGCCAGCGCTCTGGCTGCTGCCCTGCTTATGACCATATCTGTCCAGGCCTCTGCAGGTAATCTCAAAGTATGGTGCTGGGATGAGAACTTTAATATTCCTGCAGTTAAAAAAGCCATTGATATTTACCGTGTAAATCATCCGGGCACTACTTTCACCATCGAATATCACGAGAAAGGTGAGGTCCTGGACCTGATTCATGAGGCTTTTACCACCAGTAATTACTCCAGTATGGCCGACATTATTCTGATGGAGGACTACAGCTCACGTAATCTCATAGTCAACTATCCGGGCCTGCTCAAGGATCTGACAGCTGATATCGATCCTTCAAAGTACGTTGACTACAAGACTGCTGTAACCACAGTTCAAGGCAAGACTTACGGCATTCCATTTGATACCGGCGTAACAGCTCTGTTCGTACGCATCGACCTGTTTGAAAAGGCCGGCTTCAAGTTAAGCGATTTTGAAGACCTCACCTGGGACAAATTCATCCTTATGGGCCGCAAGGTCAAGAACATGACCGGCGTGCCCCTCCTGCCATATGACCCTACCGACCTGCAGGAAATCCGCATCATGATGCAGTCTGCCGGTTCCTGGTACACCTCAATGGAAGACTCAAGCAAGATCACCATTGAGAACAATGAGGCCCTCAAGGAAAGCCTGCTTACCTTCAAGCGTCTTAACAACAACGGCCTGCTGGTCCCCTACAAGGGCTGGGATAATTTCCTTACCACTTTCCAGAAAGGCAAGGTTTCTGCCGTACTGAGCTCCTGCTGGCTCACTCCCTCCTTTGAGGAGATTGATGCGCACAAAGGCAAGTGGCGTGTGGTTAAGATTCCAAAGATGGAAAATGCCAGTGCTACCAGCTACTCAAACCAGGGCGGCTCCCAGTGGTTTGTTAATGCCCGTTCCCGTAACGCTGCAGAAGCTGTGGACTTCCTTAACAAAACCTTTGGCAGCGATATCAATCTGATTAACCAGCTGGTCCATGAAATCGGTCTTATTTCTTCAATTAAGGATATTTACACTCTGCCAAACTACCAGAAGCCAAATCCTTTCTTTGGCAATCAGCTGCTGGGACTGCACTTTACAGAGTGGACAGCAAAGATTCCAGCCGTTAATTACGGCACACATACCATTGAAATTGAAGACGCTGTTGAAGAGGCCCTCAAGAAAGTCATGGCAGGCGAAGATGTCAATGCTGCGCTCAAGGCTGCCCAGGTAAATGCAACCAATATCTACAAGGCTTCTCAGGAAAAGTTAAAGGAGCAGATAGCCAATAGACCTGCCAGGGAAATTCTGGCTCCGGAAAATGATCAGTCTATGGATGTATCCAACTATCCGCCTCCAACAACCTCATCAGCCATGACAGGCACAGGTCCTGTTTATATTGACATGGACGTCAAAGGCACTGCTGTTACCCAAACAAAGCAGGTAACAGATCTCCCAGCATCTGATGCCTCTACCGATGTTGCTGACTATCCACCGCTGGACACCACCAAAAGCACTGACGTAGCTGACTATCCTCCGCTGACCACCACCACAAGCACTGACGTAGCTGACTATCCTCCGGTAACCGATACAAAGCCTGAAGAGGATATTGGTATTGACGACCTTGAAGATCTCAATGCCATGTCTCTTGATGATCACATGGAGCCTGCTCCGCTTGACCATGCAGCTCAGGATGGAACACATGATCCAGCTGTTACCCCTGCATCCGTAATTGCCGAACAGGACCAGGCCTCCAGGCAGGATACTGACATTTCAGGCAGCGGTCATGATGACCTGAAGGCTCTTGAGTCCATGTCACTTGATGACCACATGAAAGATGCCTCAATGACCAGCACTGACGTTGCCGCCTATCCTCCAGTGAATACCATGAGCAGTACCGACGTTGCTGACTACCCTCCTGTAGACAGCACGAAGAGCACTGATGTCGCTGACTACCCTCCTGTAGACAGCACGAAGAGCACTGATGTCGCTGACTATCCTCCTGTGGACAGCATGAAGAGCACTGATGTAGCTGACTATCCTCCTGTAGACAGCATGAAGAGCACTGATGTCGCTGACTATCCTCCTGTTGAGCCGGTACCTCATGGAGCCGAGCTGGATGATTACTCAGACATCGATCTGACTGTAGACCCGGAGCTTGAGGCCAAGTAATAACTGCCCGCCTGCCAGTGTCTGACCGTACCGTCTGCCGTCCTGGCCCTGCGAACGGCCTGGCCCTGACCCACCACAGGCACCGTCCCGGGTAAAAGCCAGGCCAGGGCCACACCACAGGCCACCACAGGCACCGTCCCGAAATGAAGCAATGCAATCAAGGACGGGGCCTTTGTTTTTCTGGAGCATCAGCTGTGCAAACGCTTCCACCTGCACCTGTCAGCTCAGTGTCCGCCATGCGCTCAGTACTGTGCCCCGCAGAAACAGCGCCACAAACGCACTTCCGCTCACGTCACAACCATAAGCGCGGCATAAGGCCTCTGGGCCAGGTATAAGGCCTCAGGCGCCAGGTATGAGGCCTCCCGGATCTGGCAAGTAACATCAGGCGCCAGGTATAAGGGCTACAGATTATGGCATGGTTGCACAGCATCAGTTTGTCCAGGAAAAATGGCCTGCGTGCCTTAATAAAAACGTTTACATACTATTAAGGCAAGATGGCCTGAGGAACGCCGCTATGCGGGCTGTAGCAAGGTGTGTACGTGCCCATGCACAATTTGTCTGAGCTCACAGTTTTGGCATATAGACCTGCAAAATCTGTCAATGATTGTTATTCTTGAATTGTAGTGGCTGCCCAGGCAGCATTTTGAGGGAAGCCCCTTTGACAGGCGCTAACACGATTTAGCTCAGGGGCAGTAGTGAAAAATGTGTGGAGAGTTCCATGTCGGAAGTAAGAGAGCTCAAATACACCAGAGGTGTACTTGAAAAGCGTAACGACATATGGGGCTGGTGCTTTGTAGGCCTGGCCGCTATCCTGATCATAGAGTTTGTGTTCTATCCTATGATTCAGGCCTTTATCATGTCCCTGTACAGCGGTACTGGCAACAATATCCGCTTTGCCGGCCTGTACAATTACGAGCGCATGCTGGTTGATTCCACCTTCAAAAAGGCCCTGTTCAATACCTTTATCTATCTCATTATCCAGGTACCGGTAATGCTCTTCTTTGCCCTGGTAGTTGCGGTAATGCTCAATGACAAAAACCTTAAATTCAAAGGTTTCTTCCGCGTAGCCATCTTCCTGCCATGCGTGACCTCCCTGGTATCCTACTCCCTTATCATGAAAGCTATCTTCGCCAACAATGGCATGTTCAACTCGGTCATGACGGGGTGGGAAATACTTGATCAGCCCATCTTGTGGGTCACGGATCCTTTCTGGGCCAAGGTGCTCATCATCATTTCCATTACCTGGCGCTGGATAGGCTATAACATGGTCTTCTATCTGGCCGGTCTGCAGAATATTGAGCCATCGGTATATGAGGCTGCCGACATCGACGGTGCAGGTCCGGTCAAAAAGTTCTTTACCATTACTGTACCGTTGCTCAAGCCTATTATTCTCTTTACCACCATTACCTCTACCATTGGCACGCTCCAGCTCTTTGATGAAGTACAGAACATCACTCAGGGCGGTCCGGCCAACGGCACGGTAACCATTTCCCAGTACATCTACAATCTGTGCTTCAAGTTCACACCAAACTTCGGCTATGCCAGTGCTGTAGCATTCGTAGTAGTACTGCTGATTGTGATTCTTTCCCTGATCCAGTTCCGCCTGGCAAGAGACAAGGACTAGAGGAGGCTTACGATGAAACAGTCACGCTATAACTTTGCGGTTACCTTTATCCGCTATGCCATTCTGATCTTTGCCTCCTGCATCTCACTCTTTCCATTTGTGTGGATGCTCATTGCTGCAACCAATTCCAATGTGGCCATCAACTCGGGCACCATGACCTTTGGCAGCGAACTGGGAAATAATCTGAGCAAGCTGTTCAATCCTGAACTGGGCTTTACCAGAGCCGTTGGCAATTCAGCCATTATTGCCCTGATTACCACTTTCTTTGCCCTGCTCATTTCCTCAGCTGCAGGCTACGGCTTTGAGATTTTCAAGTCCAAAAAGCGCGATATCCTCTTTGGTGTGCTGCTGGTCTCCATGATGGTGCCATTCTGCGCCCTGATGATTCCGCTGTACCGCCTGTTTGGCACTTTCGGCTCAATGGGCTTTGATGATGACGGCAATCCTCTGGCGCCATGGAAGTGGCTGGGGCTTGATACCTACTTTGCAGTGGTCATGCCTCTGGTTGCCACAGCATTCCTCATCTTCCTGTTCCGCCAGAATACCAAGGCCTTCCCAAAGGACATTCTTGAGGCAGCCCGTATCGACGGACTGAGCGAGATTGCCATCTTCTTTAAAATGTATTTCCCGGTAATGCGCCCTACCTACGCAGCCGCTGCCATCATTACCTTCATGAGCAGCTGGAATAACTTCCTGTGGCCACTGGTAGCTCTGCAGACTCCTGAGATGCGCACCGTACCTCTGGTGCTATCCAATATGGGCTCATCCTACACCCCTGACTTTGGCATGATTATGTGCGGCATTGTAATAGCCACCCTGCCTACGGCCGCCATATTCTTCCTCATGCAGAAGTACTTCGTAGCCGGCATGGTAGGCGCAGTCAAGTAACAGCGCCCCTGCCACCACGCAGCAGCCCAGGCAGTCAGGCCTCAGGCAGCCCCGTACAGTTTTTGAGCTGTCGCCAGCATCAGGATGCGACGGCCAGCCATACAGTTGAGAGTTAAATATGGCCAGTATTTTATTGAAGCACATTGCCAAGGTTTACCCAGGAAATATCAAGGTCGTTAAGGACTTCAATCTTGAAATCAAGGACAAGGAGTTCGTGGTCTTCGTAGGCCCGTCCGGCTGCGGAAAGTCCACTACCCTGCGTATGATTGCCGGCCTTGAGGACATCAGTGCAGGCGAACTGTATATTGGTGAGCGCCTCGTCAATGACGTGGCTCCTAAAGACCGTAACATTGCCATGGTGTTCCAGAACTATGCTCTGTACCCTCACATGAGTGTGTACAAGAACATGGCCTATGGTCTTATCCAGCGCAAGGTTCCGGCCGATGAAATCGACCGTCGTATCCGTAATGCAGCCGAGGTGCTGGGCATTACTGCATATCTGGACCGCAAGCCCAAAGCCCTGTCTGGCGGTCAGAGACAGCGTGTTGCTCTGGGCCGTGCAATGGTGCGTGATCCTGATGTCTTCCTGCTTGACGAGCCTCTGTCCAACCTCGACGCCAAGCTGCGTACCACCATGCGCTCAGAGATCTCCAAGCTTCACAAGCGCCTTGGTACCACCTTTATCTATGTAACCCACGATCAGATTGAGGCCATGACCATGGGCGAACGCATTGTGGTTATGAAAGATGGCGATGTAATGCAGGTTGATACTCCTCAGGCCCTGTATGACCATCCAGCCTCCAAATTCGTTGCCGGCTTCATTGGCTCTCCTCAGATGAACTTCATGGATGTCACCATTGAGCGACGTGCTAACTCCCCTACCGGTTTTACCTGCGTACTGGACAAGCAGCACAGCTTCAACATCATGCCACGCGAAAATATGCCTGACCTAAGTCAATACGAGGGCAAGAAGGTCACCATGGGCATCAGACCTGAGCATATCTACACCGGACGCACTATTCCAGGTGAGCGTGACACATCTGATCTCAGCGCTGAAATCGATCTGGTAGAGCCAATAGGCTCTGAGGTCTACCTCTTTGTCAACGTAGACAGGTACAAGCTGTGCGCCAAGCTGCCACCGGTCACCGGCCTTGAGGAAGGTCAGAACATCTCCCTTAAGATTGACCTCAAGAAGATGTACCTCTTCGACAGCGAAACTGAGCAGGCCCTGCTCAACTGACCAGGCCTGGCACCACCTGGCCCTGCCTCACCGGCCGGTAATGGCCGGGCCAGGCTCAGCAAGGCAGCGCCAGGCTAAGCAAGACCGCCCATGCCGGCTGTGCCACATACAGTAAAGCCGCCCCTGAGGCGGCTTTACTGTATGTGCATGCAAGGTGGAAGTCCCAATGATTGAGAAGCAAACAGACATGCTGATTTAATGCGCCTGTAACACAGCATCAGAGCATATGGAACAGCGCAGTTGCAAAAGGCCGGACAGCTTCACAGAATTAACATTGGCTTAACTTCTGGTTTTGGTGCTTTTGACATGGTATGTCTATAATGGATCCAAGGACAAAATTAATACATCTGGCACTGCCATACAGTGCACAGGGCCGCATAATCTGCAAAGGTGACAGTCCCGGATGGATTTGAGCTGACTGAAATCATATGGTCGGCATATACAGGAAAACGTAATAACGGTCAGAAAGTTCAGCAGCTCCCATGATTAACAGGAGCACGGGCTGACAAAGTGACCAGTCTCCCTGGCAGATGCAACAACCAGTCTGCTGACATAAGGGTCATAACAATCAGGACGCATAAGGACCGGCATCAGGCAGCTTATCGACAGCTGCACATCGTCATGCCAGGCAGTCCTGAACCGACTGTACAGAATTTTCCTGCACCATCTGGTACGGCAGTAATGACTGCAGGTATCAGGCTCCAGGAAAAGAGGAAATACCAATGAGAAAAAGCCCTCACTTCGCCCGCAGCGGCTCCCAGTTTCATCGCTCCAAGCGTCGTCGCCTCCAGTTCAAGATGATGCGCCGTGAGCAGCACAAGCGCCGACTGATCTTCTTCCTGCAGGAAAACCGCATGTAAGTGCAACAACACCGCGCAGTGCAACGCAACGCAGCGCAGCGCAGCGCCGTGCAGTGCAGCGCAGTGCAAGAGCGCGACATCGTTTTGTGAAGCTCCTGCAGCCGTGTCTGCCAGCTAAAGACAGGGCAAACAAAAGGTACACAGCAAAATCAGGCTCCCACCGGGAGCCTTTTTTATTCAGCCACTCCCACCACGCTCCCGCCACACTCCCACCAGGCCTGCCTCCACCAGCATCACCGCAGCCCGATTCCGCAGGCATAGCCCTTCCAGGCCCAATCAGTAAAGTGTCTGACAGAAATTATTCCCGGTCCTCATTCCCGGCTCAGATACGTAATTTATAATCAGCTCTACTGATTCTGGATAATTACAGGCGGCAATCTGCAGTACTAATTTGCCGCAGTCCATTGGTCCGGAGCACTGATACTGCCTGAAAGATAAGGCCTTAGAGCTCAGCTGAGCCCGTGCGCACGGGCTCCCGATAAAGTATTCACCAATAAGGCTCTATGGCATAAGCTTTGCTGTGTAATACCAGTCACAGCATGAGGAAAATGCCGTACCCATGAACACAGGACGACAGTCTTCAATGTAGCAGGAGAGCGGCAAATGCCTTTAACAGGCTGTATTTTGCTTACCTGGAACATGATTCTGATTACCATCAGAGCATCCCTGCAGTCTCATACAGGGCCGCTTTTGTTGTAGAATGTTCAGAAGCTGGGGCTTTCAGCAGGTTCGCTTTGCAAATGCTAACGCGCAGGAGTTGAGAACGATGTTCATTACAAAACCGCAAGATATGATGAAAGAGTACCGCAAGGGCTCTGTAAATGCACAGCTTGAGGTTGCAGATCCATACACCATTACCAAAGCCTTATACAATGGCGTTTTTGAGCGTCTTGGTCAGGCCAAGGGCGCTATTGAGCGTAATGATCTGGAGGATAAGGCCAAAAAGCTGGCAGCTGCCACCGCCATTATCCAGTATCTCAAGGACACTCTTGATCCAAGCCATGCTCCTGAAATTGCAAAGAACCTTTCACTGATTTACGACTTCATGCTCGATAAGCTCGGTGAGGCCTCCATCAACGTGGATACTCAGCCTATTGATGATGCTCTGCGTGCGTTCATGCCTATCAAGGAGGCATGGGACAATCTGCCACAGACTGCCATTAAGGAAGCACATTCTCAGATGCGTACCAATGAGCAGCACTTCCAGCACAACTACGATCCTCACAAGAAGCTGATTGACGGCAATGTTTAATTGCTGAGGCCTGTGCCTCAGTTAAGCATTTGTGCCATAAAACCAGCCATTCAAGGCTGGTTTTATCGTATACAGACTTACCTTTCCACTGGCAGCTCCGGCTGCTGCAGCAGGAACACCAGGGCAGAGCCCGCGCCATCAGGCAAAGGCCACAGCATAAGGCCGGACAGCACCTTGCTCCGCCCCCAATACTTAAGGACATTCCCATGAATCAGGAGCTTTTAGACCTGGCAAAGGCCATTGATGACAACGATGACGCTATCTCTGACGCTCTTGAAGCCGAAGACCTTGAGCTTGCCGAGAAGCTCAGCAGTGAGAAAGTAGTACTGTTCAGAAAGCTCTATGAGCTGACCAAGGACCTTGAAGACCGTACCGGTGTTGACGAATACCTGCAGTCGCTTTATGAAGTGACAGCCGAGCAGCGCGATATTCTGGTAGACGAGCACGAAAAGGTACGCCGCGAATTAAGCGGCCTCAAGAAGGGATCCAAAGGCCAGCAGGCCTACCGTCAGGTCCGCCGCTACTAAACACAGGGCGGTACCCGCCTGCTGACAGCTCAATTCTCTCCCTGTCACTGCAAGGCACAGGGAGAACAAAGGCGCCTTATGGCGCCTTTGCTGTCTGAACACTCTACAAAATATTCAGTACAGCATTACGAAAACACCTCCTCAACCTGGCAATACCGCGCAAAACCTGGCAACAGTCCACTTCCACTACCTAAAAGATTTCCCAGAGCATCTCTCTGCCTGCATCCCAGGCCATGCAATCAGAACAATCCCTCATCAAGTCCCGTCAACATCCCATAAATAAGCTCATCCCTGCATATTTACATAAGTGCTTACGAAAACTCACAACAGAGCATCGTGAGTGTGGCCGCTTATGATCATTTTGCTTACTGAGGCTGTCGATTTATATCTATTTCCCGGCATCTGGTACCAGATCTATACCTTTGAGCTCGAACATTTCAAAAATTTTTTCCACACCTGATGACGCGCAAAATTAATGATATTTATCAGGTTTAAAGACTGTCTGCCTTAATAATTTCAGCCCGGTGATCAGGACTTTTTGAGCATTGATATCCAATCTTGCGCAATTCTTGCATGAAGGGCATCCAAAGCAATTAACTAAAGCCTTATGCATTTTTATGACACAGCACTGAAGGCGATTTTGCTTCAGGAACTGTGAACTGCGGCGCGCTCAACATGCCCCGCGAATGTCGCAGCGGGCATGGCAGATTTAGAACCTCGCTGAACTGCATCAGTCAGCTGGAAGGAATTTTTATGACAGACCAGAAATCTCACGATTCAGACTACCAGGGTAACGTAGACCGCGAGTACGAAGAGCTGAAAATGATGTGGCCTCAGGTTGATGAGAACACTGCTCCTTCAGCTATTGATGCCCAGTTTAAGACCCGTAAGGAAGTCGAGGATGAGTTCAGGAACGAACTGGGCTTTGACCCAAGTAACCTCGATGAGATGTCCCAGCATGTGACCCAGATGGACAGTGGTCAGATGTCAGAGCACATCACTCAGCTGCTTGAGCTGCAGAAGATCATGAGTGAGATGCTCATTGAGCGCTTCAACCGCAATATGGAAGCTTTCAAGCTCTATATGCCATCCATCTACGATCAGTTCATCGATTACAGACCAAGCGAAAGCCTCGAGTTCATGTGTACCTCCAATGGCGTTCCTAATCTGTTTTTCCCTGAGCGTGGTGAGTTCTTCTACAAGGTTTTTGATCCGGTTGAACTGTGTAACTCACAGGTAGACCTGGTTCTGGAAAAGAGCCCTTTCAAGCAGCTCAACTATGGCCTTGATAACGAGCTCTTCGGCCAGATCCACCACCGTTACCTCAACGAGATGGTCAAGTTTAACCGTGAGCACGTACCGGTTAATGAAAACCCTCTGGTATCAGGTTCCTGCCCTATCTGTATTATCGTAGGCTGTGGTCTTGGCTATCACATTGGCCGCCTGTACGAGCGTATCGACATTGGCAATATGGTTCTGATTGAGCCAAATCTGGACCTGTTCTTTGCTTCCCTGCACGCCTTTGACTGGGCCAACCTCCTTGAGTACCTCCATGAGAGCCGTCGCGGTATTTACCTCATGGTCGGTCAGTCCAAGGAAGAAGTATTCGAGGACCTCAACAGCTACTACAACCGTCATGGTCGTATGCTGGCCTGCTACATGTGGTCCATGGTTCACTACCGTTCCAAGGAAATCAATGACATTTCCGACCGTCTGGTAGAGGACTACGAGCGTTCCTATGCCACCCTGGGCTTCTATGACGACCACCTGTTCGCCATGGCTCACGGTATCAGCCACGTTAAGAATCACGCAGGCTTCGTACTGTCCGATGTCAAGTTCCCTGAGAAGTGGGCTGATGTGCCATTTGTAGTGGTAGCTAACGGTCCATCTCTGTCTCATGATCTTCCTTTCCTGCGCAAGATTCAGGACAAGGTAATCATGCTGGCCTGTGGTACCGCCATTGAGACTCTGTACAATGCCGGCATCAAGCCTATGTTCTACGGTGCTACCGAGCGTCTTCGTATCGTATCTGAGCACCTTTCCCTGATTCCTGATCAGGACTACCTCAAGGACATTATCCTGGTTACCGGTGACGTTATTCACCCTGAGGTATTAAAGCACTTCAAGCACACTGCTATCTTCGGCAAGGCTGATGAGACCTTCTTCTGGCTGGCCGCCGCCAAGATGTACGATCAGTGGCGTAAGGTTAACTCCATCTCCCTGATGAACCCTCTGGTAGGTAACCTTGGTGTAGCCGCAGCTACCCAGTTCGCTTTCAAGAACGTATTCCTCTTTGGTGTGGACAACGGCACCAAGCGTGAAGACCGCAAGACTCACCCGGATGAGAACCTGTTCTACAACGGCAGCAACAGCAACAATGAAGTTCTGGCTGCCCAGAGTGAGATTTCTGCCCTGAACTACCGTCTGGACGGTAACTTCGGTGGTGAGGTATACAGCAGCTACGTATACCGTCTGTCTGCCCGATACATGGAAGTTATCATGCGTCACGGCATTAAGGACAAAGAGATCAACTACTGGAACTGCTCTGACGGTGCCAAGCTCAAGGGTGCCGAGCCTAAGCACTCTGAGGAGCTCAAGTGGGAGAACCTGCCTGATCTGGACCGCGATGAGTTTATCAAGTTCATGGTTGAGGAGAAGACCACCCGCTTCCACCTGACCAAGGAGCAGGAAGACAGCCTGGTTGATATCGATGCCGTAGAGTACGTATTCCATGTGGTCATCAAGCTTCTGACCCTTGAGGATCGTCCTAAGACCCGTATTGACTACATCTTCATGCTGCAGACTGTCTGTGAGGTGCTCAACAAGGTTCACGATACCCGTGACTACTATGTTGCCGACCTTATCGACGGCTCCCTGTACGGCATGTTCGCCATGGTAATGCGTACCCTGTACCAGACCAAGAACGAGAAGAAGGCCGTAGTACTTGCTGACCAGCAGCTGCAGTACATCATCTACTTCCTTGAAGACGCCATGAAGCTCTACCACTTCATGCCTGACTACTGCGCCGAGGACCACCAGGTCCACCTCAATGGCGTGGTAGGCTATGACCACGGTGACTGCAAGGCACACAAGTTTGAAAGACGTAAGCCTTACGTAACCAAGGAGGATACTGACAAGTATCCAAACCGCAAGTTCGTCAAGCGCTACGAATAACCCCGCCCGCCCCTGCGCCGCACCTCCAGCGGTGCACCTCCAGCGCCCGCACCTGCGCCTGAGCAGCACCGCTCAGACGCTTTCCAAAACAGGCACTGGAGCACAGGCTGAGGCGTAGAAAAGCCCGGTATCTTCGGATATCGGGCTTTTTCGTTTTGTAAATCACATGCTTAGATATGCATGTTTTACATATCTATGAAGATAACTTGATTAAGTAATATTTGTGTAAATAACCAGTTTGCATTTCGCTGAGTATGGTAAAAATGCCATTTTGACAGCACGGACAAATTGACGTTAATCAGGGCAAGGAAAAATAACACACAAACACGCATCCTGCTCTGCCAGGAGCCACCATTCAGAGGTGCACACCATGGCCGTATACGTCAATACAAACGTCAGTTCTCTGAACGGACGCCGCTATCTCAACAATGTCCAGAACCAATTGACAACCACCTATCAGAGACTGTCTTCCGGACTGAGAATCAACAGTGCCAAGGACGACGCAGCCGGCCTCCAGATCTCCAGCAGACTCACCACCCAGATTAACGGCCTCAACCAGGGTAACCGCAACGCTTCTGACGGTATTGCCTTTGCTCAGACAGCTGAAGGTGCCATGGACGAAATGACCAGCATGCTCCAGAAGATGCGTACTCTGGCTGTTCAAGCAAATAATGGCACTAATACTGGAGACGACCGTAAAGCCCTGAGCAAAGAGGCTACTGCTCTTGCACAGGAAATTACACGTATTGCCAAGCAGACCAAATTTGGAGGCTCCCTCATCCTTGATGGTGCTGGTACTAACTCCATAATGACTAAGGGTGGCGGTAATGCTCAGGGTCAAAATGGAAAGGATGAGATTGGTAAGCTTACACTTCAGGTAGGAGCTAACAAAGGCGATAGTATAAGCTTTGAAGTTCATGCCATGAAATTCTCTCAGATTGCTTCAGCTGGCAATATACAGAAAGCAGATCTTGAGAAATTCTGGAAAAAGGGAGCTAATAATGCCCCAGACACAATTTCACTAACCAAAACTGAAAATATTGAGGCAGCTATTACAGGTCTAACAACCATGATTGCTGCTGTAGATGCTTCCCGTGCCGGACTAGGTGCAATACAGAACCGCCTAGAGTCTTCCATACGCAATCAGGCAAACGTTTCCGCCAACCAGTCTGATGCCCGTAGCCGTATTCGCGATGCTGACTTCGCAGAGGAGTCTGCAAACCTTTCCCAGCAGTCTATTATTCAGCAGGCTGCTACCTCCATGCTGATGCAGGCCAACACCCGTCCTCAGCTGGGCCTGTCCCTTCTGGGCTAAAAGATTACCACTAATATTCAAATGGAGGCCTCATGAACTCATGGCCTCCATCTTAGTGGCTCATCTCTCTTATTCATGTCTACAAAGGTGAAACTATGGCCGTTTACGTCAATACAAACGTCAGCTCGCTCAACGGACGCCGCTACCTCAACAACGTACAGAATCAGCTCACTACGACCTACCAGAGACTCTCGTCTGGCCTGAGAATTAACAGTGCCAAGGACGACGCAGCCGGCCTCCAGATCAGCTCCCGCCTCACCACCCAGGTAAACGGCCTGAACCAGGGCAACCGCAATGCCAGCGACGGTATTGCGCTCGCCCAGACCATCGAAGGCGCCCTGGACGAAACCACCAATATGCTCCAGAGAATCCGTACTCTGGCTGTCCAGGCAGCTAACGGAACCAATACTACTGATGACCGTATTGCTCTGAACAAGGAAGCAAATGCCCTGCTTTCCGAGGTCAACCGTATAGCTCAGCAGACAACATTCGCCGGCAAGACCGTTCTGGATGGTGTAGATGCCCAGGCAGGTGGAAAGTCCCTTTTTGGTCAGGGCGTTGCAGGAGGTGGTGCTGGTGGTAATAAGATCGCCCGTATGACCCTGCAGGTAGGTGCTAACAAGGGAGATACTATCGATTTTGATGTTGCTTCTTTCAAGTTCACAAAGATTGCTGAAGACTCTAAGGCAGTAGGTGGTAATGGCATTAATGCAGATACTGTTTTGAAAGCTGGCAATCAGGGTGCCCCTAAGACTCTGCGTCTTTCTGAAGCAGCAAGTATCGGTGATACTATCAAGCTTATGGATGCCATGATTGGCTATGTTGATTCACAGCGTGCTGGACTAGGTGCAATACAGAACCGCCTAGAGTCTTCCATACGCAATCAGGCAAACGTTTCCGCCAACCAGGCTGACGCCCGTAGCCGTATTCGCGACGCTGACTTCGCCGAGGAGTCTGCAAACCTTTCCCAGCAGTCCATTATTCAGCAGGCTGCTACCTCCATGCTGATGCAGGCCAACACCCGCCCTCAGCTGGGTCTGTCCCTGCTTGGTTAACTGACCTTGCGGAGCTGGGCTCCATTGAAAAAGCCCGGTATCTTCGGATATCGGGCTTTTTCGTGCCCGTTTGCTTCTGTTCTGGGCTGTTCTTTCTGTTCGGGGCTGTTCGGGCATTGGACATGCCCCATACAGATGTAAAAACCCCGGAATGACACTGGTCGTGATGACGCTGGTCGTTCCGGGGTTTTTTAATGTTTCGGGCTGGATGACGGCTGCGCTGTGGGCGCGGCCGTCATCTGGCCTGAAGGGCTGGTTGCGGGCCGCTAATCTTCACGTTTGTTAACGTTGAATACGCGACGGCGCATGACCTTTGGTCCGGTGCTCTCACCATTGCCGCCCTGCTCACCTGCTGGTGCGCCATTGTTCTGGAAGCGGTTCTGGTAACCGGTCTGCTGGAAGCGGTTCTGATAGCCGCCGCCACCAGTACGGTAGCCACCGGCGCGATAGCCGCCCTGGCTGTTGTAGCCGTTCTGGTAGCCGCCCTGACCACCCTGATAGCCACCATTCTGGTAGCCACCCTGGCCGCCCTGGTAACCACCCTGGCCCTGATAACCGCCATTCTGGTAGTTATTCTGATAGCCACCGTTCTGGTAGTTGTTCTGGTAGCCGCCGCCCTGGTAGCCATTGTTGTTGCTAAAGCGGTTCTGATAGCCACCCTGACGGTTCTGATAACCGCCCTGACCGCCCTGGTAACCACCATTCTGGTAGCCGCCCTGGTTGTAGCGGTTGTTGTAGCCCTGACCGTCGCCCTTGTTGAAGTTTGGACGCTGGCCCTGAGCAAAGCGGTTCTGGCCTGGGCCTGGACGGCGTGGCTTCATTGGGCGCTTGGCCTTGTGAGACTTCTTGGCCTTGGCGGTTGCAGCCTCAATCTCCTGACGGATACGCTCGATTTCGGCCTTGGCATTCTCGCGGTGCTCTTGTTCAATCTCACCGGCTGGATTGCCATCAAGGTCTACACGAGGTACACCATCGGCGATCTTCTGCAGATATGGCAGAGAGTGACAGTAGTTGTGGAGAATCTTGTAGCGCTGCTTGTCGAAGTACTGGAACTGGGCTTCCATGTTCTTCAGGCGATCAAGAATGTCCTGAGCGATACCTACCTTAAGAGGCAGACGCTGCTCACGGTCAACGAAAATAGCCTTAGGGAAAGCCAGAGCCAGGAAGCTCAGGAAGCGCTCGCGCTCATCCTTTTCACGGGCGCGACGGGCAGCAGCGGCCTTACGCTCAGCAAGAACTCGGGCCTTGCGCTCACGACGCTCTGCAGGGGTAAGGTTTGGACGCTCCTTGAATGGCTTCTTCTCTTCGCCATCCTGAGCCTCTTCGCTCCTGGCATCCTCAGTGCCGGCAGCCTGTACAGCGGCCTGCCCCTCTGAGTCGTCTACGTTATCCTGGGCAGCCTGAGCGGCGGCCTCATCGGCAGAAAGCTTGTTGCCAATGCTGTCATCAGGCTCGTCACCGTCATCAGAGATGTCAGCACGATTACCGATGTCATCATCGATTTCGCCATCAGAGCCGCTGGTATCAACGCGGTTGCCGATATTGTCATCAGCATCATCCTCATCGGCAGCTGGTGCAGCTGGTGCAGGTGCTGCAGCAGCCTGCTGCTGAAGGGCAGCAAGGGTAGCCTGGAGGGTGGCATCGTCGATCTTGCCTGCGTCTTTGGCCTGCTGGGCCAGCTGGAGAATCAGATCAAGGTTGGCAGCTGCACCGGCCTCCGGAGCGGCAGCTTCATCTTTGGCAGCGGCAGTCTTCCTGGCAGCAGCGGTTCTGGTCTTGCGAGCAGGAGCGGCTTCACCGCTGTCTGCATCACCGGCACGGGCGGCAGCCTTGGCAGCCTGCTGGGCTTCCTTTTCTGCGGCTTTGGCAGCCTTGGCGGCAGCACGCTCAGCGGCTTTGGCAGCTTTCTCAGCGGCCTTGGCGGCTTCCTTGGCAGCCTTTTCAGCCGCCTTCTGCTCAGCCTTGATTCGCTTGGCTTCAGCCTCTGCAGCAAGATCAGCCTCAATTTCGGCTCTGGTACGACGCTTACGCTTAGGCTTGGCCTCAACCGGGCTCAGCTCAACAGCCTCAGGTGCTTCCTCATTCTTTGAAACTTCGCTATCCATAATTAGCTCCAACAACTTCCTGCATTGCAAGCCATACGACCACCGCACTCAACAATCAGTGGACAAAATCCGCTGACCACCATAAGCCGGTGTTAACTCCCTGTATGGGAACATGCGCCGTACAGCTGTATGTTATAGACAGACCTCTGCATTTTCAGCCTGCCACGATGTAACCGAAACAACAGATACCTTGTCGGTACCTGTCATCAAAATAAGCACTACATGTATTGCAGTCTCATCTGCTCGGAAAAGAACTGCACTTCTCTCTTTTACCGGACACAACCTTAAGGGGCAGAATATAAATTTACAGGCTGTCCTGCTCATAACTGATCAGTCAGCCATACTGTCCGGTATCGGGTCAGAAAAATCATAACTGCCATGCCCGGGGCCAGGCCCCTGCACATAAGATGGCAGCAAAATATCTTGCTTGATAAGAAAAACATTTACTCAGCAACAGCCATCGCTGTCAGACAATGGCCAGGCATAGTCTTTAGACTGTTATCGTGCCTGTTAACAGCGTAATACTGAGCCGGGTGCTCCTTACTTACTGGACGGTCCAGAGCATTTTTCTGCAATGTGTGTTTATGCCAGAAAAGTGCCAGATAAGGTACAACCACGCTGTTTATCCCTGAAAACGACAGGGTTTCTACATAATTCTAGATATTTAGTATACACCACGGTCAAAATCACGATACAGCCATAGTGCATATTTTACGCACTTTAATGACATTGTTAGTGCCAGAATAAAGACGCATCCCCTTAAATCTGTCAATTAAGCCGCAGTGATCAGGGTTGCAATCAGTGCAGCTGCCCCTGAGCGCTCTCTCTTACTGAGGTGATGACAGAGTTGATTTGCTGCCGGGAAGGCTCAGCTGATATTGGCCAGGCTCAGAGGCTGTGCTGTCAGGCCATGATGTGGCCGGATGGCGGGCCCGGTGGCGTGGCCGGATGGCGGGCCCGGTGGCGTGGCCGGATGACGGGCCTGGTGGCGCTGTATCTTTCGGTGCAATGAAAAATGCCGACTCTGTCCGGGTTAACAGACAAAGTCGGCCTTTTATTCAGGTCAGCATGGCGATGCATATCCGGAAGCTGCCGGTGCAGCGGCAGCTGGTGAGCAGGCTGGGGCTGCAGCATGTTGTGGTGATGCAGGCCATGTTGAGACTTACTGGCATGATGTTACTTGCCCTTGGAGACCTTAGGGCGCTTTTTGAGAACCATGCCGGTGCCGGTGCGTTTTGCTTCGGCAACGACGCGGTTCTGGGCGCGCTCGGCCTTCTGGGCTGCGCGGGCATAGCGGCGCTCGGTCTCAGCCTGACGCTTCTGAGCTCTGATCTTGGACTGAGTGATGCGCTTCTGAGCCGGCTTCTGATCGGCGTATGGGTTCTCACCCTCCTTGAACTCGAGCAGTACCGGGGTACCCATGATCTTCAGCGACTTGCGATAGCAGTTGATGAGATAGCGCTTGTAGCTGTCCGGCATCTTGGAGACCTTGTTGCCGTGAATAATGATGCGTGGAGGATTGTAGCCACCGGCATGGGCATACTTGAGCTTGATACGGCGACCGCCTGAAACAGGTGGCTCGTGCTCCTGCACGGCCGCAGAAAGAATGCGGTTGAGCATTGAGGAGCTGTTACGACGGGTAGCAGACTCATAGGCCTCATTGATTGACTCAAAAAGATTGCCTACACCGGTACCGTGCAGAGCTGAGATGAAGTGAACACGGGCAAAGTCCACAAAGCCCAGACGCAGGTCGAGCTCACGCTTGATTTCGTCCTTGTACTCCTGGGTAAGACCATCCCACTTGTTAACGGCTACTACCAGAGAGCGGCCGGAATCAATGATAAAGCCCAGCAAAGACAGATCCTGATCGGTGATGTGCTCACGGGCATCGATAACCAGAATGGCTACGTTACAGTCCTCAATGGCCTTTAAGGTCTTAACAATGGAGAACTTCTCAATGGCCTCGTTGACCTTGCGGCGCTTACGCACACCGGCAGTATCGATAACGATGTACTTCTGATCCTCGCGCTCCAGAGGAATGTAGATAGAGTCGCGGGTAGTACCTGGCATGTCAGCTACTACTACACGCTCTTCACCGAGCATGCGGTTGGTCAGGGTGGACTTGCCTACATTTGGCTTGCCTACCAGAGCAAATTTGATTGGCAGGTCAGCAAAAGGAGTACGGGTGGTCTGCTCAGCCTTTTCCTTCTCCTCTTCGCTCTCCTCACCCTTAACACGGGCACGCTGAGCCTCACGGAAGGCGTGCCAGTCAAAGCCGCCGCCGGTGCGGTCTACAGGGACGTTCTCAAGGAACTCAAAGCCGCTTTCCCACTGGCTGTCGTCCTCGTCCTCTTTGTCAATAATGTCGCTGTCCAGCGGACCCTCTTCACGCAGTACCGGAGCGATAACTTCCTCAAGCAGGATGTTAACGCCACGGCCATGTACTACGGCAGTCTGGTAAATCTCACCCAGACCCAGGGAGTAGAAATCAGTACCGGCAATATCAGGATCAAGACCGTCAATCTTGTTGGCCACGATAGCGCATGGCTTGCCTGACTTGCGGATGTAGTCGGCTACAGAATAATCACCTGGCATGATGCCGGCACGGGCATCCACCATGAATAAAACAAGGTCGCACTCATCAATGGCAAGCAGTGCCTGAGAGGTCATGCGATTGGTCAGATCTGATGGCTGCTCGGCATCCTCGGCAATACCGCCGGTGTCGATAACAATGTACTCACGGCCATCAAAAAGAGCGCGGCCGTACTTACGGTCACGGGTCAGGCCTGGAAAGTCAGCTACCAGAGCGTCACGGGTTTTGGTCAGACGATTAAAAAGAGTAGATTTGCCAACATTAGGGCAACCTACCAGGGCTACTACCTTCATGAAATTTTCCCTGAGACCTGTGGCCACCCTGCCCCTGCTCCTGCCCAGCGCTCACACTGTTCCCTGCCGGAAATCAGATCTGCAGCCAGGCAGCCTCGCCTGCAGCATGCTGTGCAGCCCTGCCCGCATGTATAAGTGCATGCTGCATGGCCACGCAGCTGCCACATGGGCCATGGCACTGCGGTCTCTTAAGATATTGCAAACAATTCAGCCCTGCACCGCGAGCAACCGCGCCACACTGCGCTATTGTCCGATGTTCTGCAACTTACATCTGCATCCTGTCATAACAAGGTCCCTGAGGCTGCCCGTCCCGGGCAGCTCGACAGAGCAAGGGCAGAGGACACGAGCCCCTGCGCGTACGGGCCGCACAGCGGCCCTGGTGTCTGTTTGAAAAGGGAAAATCCCCTCAGCTCAGAAGGGGGAGATGGGGCCATGGTAATGAGCGCCGCGCTCACTGGTGCAGTGACTGCACCTGTGCCCCTGATGAAAGCTTTCACAATACTGCAGACAGCCCTGCAGGCGCAGGCCTGATGGCTGGACGGCTCAGCTGGGGCTGATGTGGCCCCAGGCTGGACGGCCATTGGGTGCTGAAAACCCCAGACAGGATGTCCCTGTGGGCTGATGGCCCCTGGTCGGATGGCCCCAGGCTGGATGGCCCTGTGGGCTGATTGTCCCTGGCCGGGTGGTCCTGCAGGCTGAAAGCCGGTTATAAGCTGGTTGGATACAGATAAAGTTCAGACAGCTGAATGACGAAATGCCGCTGTTAAGCGGCTGTGTCTGAGCACACATGGAGCCCCTGCCATGAGCAGGGCTCCTGCCATGAGATGAACCGGGCTGCCTGCTGTGAGACAGCACCCTGCGTGTCACTCATGGTTGTGGTCCGGCATGAATACACTGGGCCGGAACGAGCGCTCCTGCCGGGCTTGATGGCTGCACGGAGCGTAAAACCTGGGCGTAAAAAAGCCCGGGGTCTGAGAAAGTGTGCATTTTATCACATTTCTGCAGATACCCGGGCCTTTTGAAAAAGACTGGACAGAGCCTGGGGAAGCCCTGTGGCTTCCTGATGAATGTCTGAGAGCAGCCTTGTCTGACCTGTCTGCGCCTGACTGCGTATGCGCCATGGTGCGGTCCCGTCAGGGCCGCACCTGGTGCCGGGGCAGGCCCTTACTGTCAGATACCGAAGTTGGAGGACTTGCGGCCGTCATCACCACCGGAAGCTGGAGTCTCGACGTACTGGGTGTCGCTGCTCTCAGAGGCAGCACCCTTGCTCTCCTCTACCTCAGAGCGTACTCCCGGAGCGATGCCAAAGCCTGACAGACGCTCTCGTCTTTCCTCTTCGTAAGCCTTACGCTGAGCCTCGTACTGAGCGCGGGCACGGGCTGCCTGCTCGGCGGCACGGCGCTGGGCTGCAACATGAGCTTCCTGCTGGGCTACAGCCTTGCGGATAGCATTACGACGGGCCTCAAGCTGCTCGCGGCTGACGCTTGACGGGGCATAAATACCGCCGTCAAATACGCCTGGGTGATTTAAGGTCAGACCAAAAGCTGCGCGCTTTTTGATGTCGTTGTTAACCTGCTCGACATTGCGGGCGGCGCTTTCACGCTGGGCATCAGCAAAGGAGTAACAGGCCAGAGTACCGTCATTGGCCAGAACGTAGAGCTTGCCATCCTTGACCTGAGATGCGCCATAAACGCCGGAGCGGTCAACACGGCTCATGTAGTCAATGGAGCCGTCAGCCATATCCATGAAGTAGATATAGCCCTCATAGTCACCTACTACGGCGTAATTGCCATATACCACTGGAGCGGTAGTCTTACGGTAACCAAGGGAGGTATTTACCCAGCGCTGGGAATTGTCCTCAGCGTTGATACAGTAAACGCTGCCATCATCAGAGGTCAGAACCAGAGACTGGTTGTCGTAAGCCATATCGCGGCTGGTCTGATAGCCAAGACGGCTCTGATAGCTGAAGGTGGAGAGGTCATACTGAACCAGACCGCCTGAGTAAGCGGCGCTGTAGAGCATGCGGCCGAGGATAAGAGGGCTGGTGGCTACGTCAGCTACACGCTCAAGAGCGTTGGTGCCCACGGCATTGCCCACATTAATCTGGTTTACGGTTGCGCCATTGGACTGGAGAATGACATTGACCTTGCCTGAGGAGGTGCCTACCAGCAGATAGTCATCTTCAACCACTACAGGATTGGCCTGAGCGCGCAGACGTAATGGCTGAGGGGCATCACCGGTGGCCCACAGCTGCTCGCCGGTACGGGCATCAAAGGCAGTGAAATTGCCACGGCTGTCCAGAACAAAGAGCTTGTCGCCGCTGGCGTTGAAAGCTGGACGGGCTACTACTTCAGCCTCAATGTACTTCTTCCACAGGATAGAGCCATTTGAGGTGTTTAAAACGTAGACATAGCCATTTTCAGAGCCCAGGGCAATGGTGGTACCGCTTATGGCTACGCCGCCAGACAGACGGGCAGAGCGCTTGTCATTATTTTCGGCCTCATCAGAGAGGTCTACTTCCCATACGGATGCGCCGTCAGCCTGGGAGCTTGAGATTACTACGCCCTTACGGGATGCGGTATAGACATTAGTGGCATCAAAGGCAGGAGCCAGCTCGGAGTAGAAATCGTCAGTGCCACCAGTGGACTTGGTCCATAACTCATTGACAGTAAAGAGATTGTTCACCTCTGGAGCATCAACTGGCTCATAGCGCGTATCGGAGCTTGAGCAGCCGGCGAGGACCAGCATGGCAAGAGGTAAGGCAAGAGCTAATTTAGACTTCAGCATGTTTAATTTTTCCCAAAAACCGGCACTCAATGGGGTTATAAGACCTGTGTACCTGATTATGCAGAGGTAAAAATTCACAAAGATAACTTTTGGGCACTGGCCCTTAAGTTGATAATCATGAGTACACAGGACTGAGCAATATATAGACAGCAAATCTGCCATTTGGTTCGCAGCCTGATGCATCTGCTGGCAGCGTACGCTGACTGCGTCAGCTGACGCTGCCTGCGCAGATGATATACACCAGGGCAGTGGACAGAGCCTGCTGCCACTGCCCCTGTCAGGTCAGCAGCGCCTGTCAGGTCAGCGGCTTGCGGGCAGGCGGCTTACTTGCCGCTGACGTTGTCAGGGGTGGCGCTCATGGCAGCAGCCTGCTGGTTCATGAGCTTGTAAGCTGGAGTGTCACCGTGCTTGATGACGCTGTCGAACTTGAGCTGCAGAACAGAACTGATCTGCAGTTTGGCAGCCTCGGTGGCCTTGATGGCCTCAAGGTAGGCATCGTGAGCGCCCTGACGGTCACCCTTTGCAAGGAGCACGTCACCACGGGTCTCGGCAACTTCAATCTTGTAGGCATCGCTCTTTAAGGCTGACAGAGTGGCCAGAGCGTCCTCATAACGGCCCTGCTGGGCCTGCAGACGGGCAGTTACCAGATTGCACTGAGGAGCCAGCAGATCGCCGCCATTGGCAGCAGCGAAGGAAACGAGCTTCTGGGCCTCGTCATAGCGGGCAGCACGGATCTGAACATTGGCCATTTCAAGGGCCAGCAGAGAGCCGTATACATTCTTGTTCTGATCGATGAATTTCTGGGCATCTGCAAGGGCAGCAGCACCGCTGGTGCCGAGCTTGATCTGATGCTGGTAGACCTCATAGGCGGTCTGCTGGTTTTCAGACAGCTGCCATGCCTGGTACTGACGAACGCCTACCAGACCGGCCAGAGCGATGGCAACACCAAGAGCAATTGGCTTCCAGTGCTCATGCCACCATTTGCGCACCGCCTCTTCTCTTTCATGCTCATCAGTTAAGATATCCATCTTTTTCCTCTAAAAATCGCAGCTGAAACGAAATAATAAACAGCTGATAATAGCTAAAAACCGGCCCCGGCGCCATATATCAGGCCAGGTGAGCCGTGAAAAATACTGCACTGCCGCCATCCCCTTGCTCAGGCATCCCAGGGCTGCCGGCCGGAGCTGCCGGCCGGCTGCTGCAGGCCTGCGCCGCGTACCTGGGGCCTGTGTGGCGGCAGGTCACGTCTTTTAGACGTTAAGAATACGCTTTACAACAGCCACTGCCTCATCACGGGAGACAGTTTCCCGGGTGGCAGAGGCCATGTCCTTTAGACGTTAAGAATACGCTTTACTACAGCCACTGCCTCATCACGGGAGACAGTTTCCTGGGTGGCAGAGGCCATGTCCTTGACGGTTACGGTGTTGTTCCTGATTTCCTCGTCACCAAGGATCAGGGTTACCTTTGCCTGGACCTTGTCAGCACGCTTGAGCAGGCGCTTGAAGTTGCCGCCGCCGCAGTGGTTCATGATACCGACCTCAGGCAGGGCAGCGCGCAGCTGGGAGCAAAGGGTCAGCTGGTGAGATTCGACATTGTCGCCCATGCCGCAGACGTAGACGGCTACCTGGCTTAAAGGTCTGACCTTTTCCAGGGTGGTCAGCAGAAGCATCAGACGCTCAAGGCCCAGACCAAAGCCGACTGCAGGAGTGGCCTTGCCGCCCAGCTGCTCAACCAGACCGTCATAACGGCCACCGCCACAGACAGTACCCTGAGCGCCCAGAGCGGTAGTAGTCCACTCAAAGACGGTAAGGTTGTAGTAATCAAGACCGCGCACCAGACGTGGGTTGATAACAAACTTAATGCCCAGTGAGGTCAGCATGGCCTGCAGCTTTTCAAAGTGGCTGCGGCTGTCCTCACCAAGGAAGTCATACAGGGCTGGAGCATCCTTGAGGATTTCCTTTACCTTCTCGTCCTTGCTGTCCAGAACACGTAATGGATTGGTGTGAGTACGGCGCTTTGAGTCCTCATCAAGATCATCAAAGTGCTTTTCAAGGAAAGCTACCAGATTTTCCTTGTAGACACGGCGCTCCTCACTGTTGCCCAGAGTATTGAGCTCAAGGGTCAGATGCTCGCTGATGCCCAGACGCTGCCACAGATCGTGGGTCAGGGCGATGATTTCAGCATCGATATCAGGACCGTTAAGGCCAAAGACCTCAACACCCAGCTGATGGAACTGACGGTAGCGACCCTTCTGAGGACGCTCGTGACGGAACATCGGGCCCATATACCAGACACGCTGTTCCTGATTGTAAATCAGGGAGTGCTCAAGGGAGGCACGCACGCAGCCGGCTGTACCCTCAGGACGTAAGGACAGGCTGTCACCTGAGCGGTCTTCAAAGGTGTACATCTCCTTTTCCACCACATCGGTAACTTCACCGATAGCACGGCAGAACAGGCTGGTCTGCTCAACAATAGGCATACGCATTTCACTGTAGCCGTAAGAGGCCACGGTCTGACGTAAAACCTTTTCCACCTGCTGCCATACGGAGGTATCTTCCGGCAGCAAATCGTTCATACCACGAATAGCCTGAATAGACTGAGCCATGAGTCAATAATCCTTTAGTGATCGGTCCCACCTGATGCTGCCGGCCAGGGTCCATCCCGGACCAGGCCCAGCTTAAGCTCAGCCATAAAACAAATGGCCAGGCTCACGGCAGCGCCGGCTTTTCCTGCTGACAGTCATACAGCCCCACGGCTGCTCAGTGCAGCGCGCATGCTGCACGCATGCGGCGCGCAGGCGGCGCAGCGCCATACAGCCGGGCACTGTGCATATGCTGTCGTTGGTGGGCACAGGTACAGGGAAAAGCCCGAAAGGCAATCTCAGCTTTTTACTGTCGCCATGACAGCAAAAAGACACATTTACTCCCCACAGGGCAATCCTCAGGGAATATGAAAATGACCATAATACATTATTTGCGGCAGGCTACAAAAAAATAAGGCTGTTGCCTCCTGGTTGTGAAAGCATACAGCCTTTTTTGCAGCCCAGGCCTGGGAACCCGGGCAAATGCGGTCGGCGGCCCATACAGCGGCCTGCAGCCGCCCTTTCGGCGGTCGGCCGGGCTGGCCTGATTATGAGGAGGCCAGGGCGCGCACGCGGCTTTCCATTCGATCGAGGATTTCCTCGTTATCGATACGGCCCATGAGCTCGCCATGCTCATAGATCATGCTCTTGCCGTTCTTGCCGCCGCAGATAGCCACGTCAGCACGCAGAGCTTCACCAGGGCCGTTAACAATGCAGCCCATGATGGCAACCTTGAGTGGCTTTCTGATGTCAGACAGGCGCTCTTCCAGAGCCTTTACTGTACCGACCACATCAAGGCCGCGACGGGAGCAGGTCGGGCAGGCAACCACGTCAATACCACGGGTGCGCAGATGCATACTCTTTAAGATAGCCCAGCCTACCTTTACTTCCTCAACAGGATCAGCAGCCAGAGAAACTCGCAGAGTGTCACCAATACCCTTGCTCAGCAGCAGACCAAGACCAATGGAGGACAGTACGGTGCCACCGGTCAGACCGCCAGCCTCGGTAATGCCAAGGTGCAGAGGGGCATCGGTCTTTGAGGCCAGAAGCTCGTAGGCGGCTACGCACAGATTGAGCTCTGAGGCCTTTACGGAGAAGGCATAGTCAACAAAGTTGTGGCTTTCGAGAATATCAGCAGAGCGCAGGGCGGCCTCAACCATGGCCTCAGGGGTTGGAGAGCCGTAGCGGTCGAGCAGATCCTTGTCAAGGGAACCGGCATTTACACCTACACGAATAGGCAGGCCGTGGTCACGGGCAGCCTGGCAGACAGCCTCGACCTTTTCACGCGAACCGATATTGCCCGGATTGATGCGCAGGGCAGCAGCGCCGTTTTTGGCGCACTCAATGGCAATGCGGTAGTCAAAGTGAATGTCAGAAACAATTGGCACATCAACCCTGGAAACAATTTCCTTAAAGGCGGCGGCAGCGTCCATAGAAGGTACGGAGACACGAACGATGTCGGCACCCACATCAGCAAGCTGCTGAATCTGGGCAACGGTGGCCTGAACATCGAGAGTTTCGGTGCAGGTCATACTCTGAACTGAAATTGGAGCATCACCGCCGACTAAAACTGAACCAACCTTAATCTGACGTGACTTTCTACGCTCAATCTTGGGAGCCTGCCATTCCATGGACATTCCTCATTTTCTAACAGATCTTAAGTGACTGTACCCGTCCGGCAGCCCCGGCCCTTGACCATGGGCAAGGCCCATGGCAAGGCCTGGCCTGCGGGTACAAAAAGCCCCCGCAAAATGCAGGGGCCGTGTCTGATTGCTGTGTCCGCGACTAAGGGGCCGCTGAGACCTGAAGGTCGAGGCAGCCAGGGTGGCTGGCCCATGAGACCGATGGGTCGAGTCGGCCAGAGTGGCTGGCCCATGAGACCTAAGGGTCGGGCAGCCGGGCTTACTCATGGGCCTGCTGGCGGACAGAGCTTATCAAGGCATTGGCAGCTTTAATATAACCTGTTTGGCCTCAGGCATATCAACTTCACCGCCATCATAATAAATTTTTACAGCCCTGGTATCGCTAAGCTGAATCTTCAGCGGCGGAATACCGGTGACCTTAATTTTCTTTCCTGGCTCATAAACACCGGAGGCAAGCACCTTGTTCTGCTTGTCGGTCAGCTTGAGGGCCACCTTGCGCACAATGGCAATCTCGGCGCTGTTAAGCGATGCCAGATCCTTGCGGTTGACCACCTTGACCTTGCCCGAGATATCGGTTGGACTGCCCTTGAGCTCCACCTTTGGCTCAGCTTTGGCAGCTTCGGCTTTTGCATCCTTGCCAGGCTTTCCAGCCTTGTCATCGGTCTTTGCGCCAGCCTTGCTGTCCTGGCCCCTGGCGCCCTGATCATTAGCATCCTTGCCAGTTTCTTTCACAGTAGGGTTAAGGGTGCCATTTTGCGTTTCCTCAGACGCCTTATCAGCGCCAGGCTTGATGGCAATGGCCGGGACATAGCCAGTTACAGTGTAGTCGTCACCTGGCAGAGTCAGGGACTCAGGGGCCTTGCCCTCAGAGATTTCTGCAATGCCTCCCGGGCCCTGCTCACGGGCCAGGGCGTGGGCCTGAGCTGCAGCACGGGCTGTGTTTTCATCAACTACCTTGAGGTCAACAGCATCGGCATTGGCCGGATCTTCAATAACCACTGGAGGTGGAGAAGCCTCGCTGCCATCGGCATTGAGCTCAATGCGTACAGGATCGCCTGACGGGGCATTGGTTGCCCCTGAGCTGTCGGACTTGTCGCCGCTGAAAATAAAGTAGCCGCCTGCAGCCACGATAATGATCAGGACTATGAGCAGCCAGTTGCGGTTCATGGTCTTGTCCGGGGCACTGGCAGCAGGCTCCTTGTCGATGGCTACATTTTCAGAAATGCTCGACAGATAGAGCTGCATTACATAATCAGGATCAACACCGGCCACGCGGCAGTAGCGCTCGAGGAAAGGTGAGATAAAGTCGATATAGACGCGCTCGTTAAGAGCATTGGTCTCAATATCGCTTACAGTGCGGGGACGGGCCAGAATGGCGGTGGCCATTTCAGGAATGCTCATGCCCATGCGTAAGCGGTGGTATTTGAGCAGTTCGCCTACGGTCTTGAGATTGTCAGGATTCTCAGCAAGGATATTTTCTTTATCCTTTCTGTAAGGATCCTCAACCGGCTCCTCATCGTCATCTTCCTGATCATCAGGATCCGGGGCACTGCCATCCATGTCATTATCTTTTTCTGCGCTGTCACTGGCTTCTGCGGCATCAGCGTCAGCTTCAGCTTCAGATGCGGACGCAGCAGCGGCCTCATCGAGCTCTTTAACGCTCTGATCAGAGGAGACCAGGGTCTCGTCGGTGACCTGATCTGCAGTTTCAGACTTGTTAGTGTTTGAATCAGACATGGTATTACCAGCAAAAAAACTTAATTAGTACAGATTGCCCTGAGCCCGGCCCGGAACAGCCCACTGGCCCCCACTGGACAGGCCACTGGACAGCCCACCGGGAGCTGTCCCGGGCTGTCCGCTGCGGACATGCTGCGGGTTAAACAGGCTTTACTATGGAGCGGATTTCCTGACCTGCCAGCTCCTGGACATGATCAGTCTTCTCGCGCAGCTTGCGATCGCGTACCTGACCTGCAAGCTGACCACAGGCGGCGGCAATATCATCACCACGGGTGGTACGGGTAACCACGGTAAAGCCATACTGCTCTACCAGTACCTTGTAGAAACGGTCGATGCGGCTGTTGCTTGGGCGTCTGTACTCAGACTCTTCGTGAGGATTGAAAGGAATGAGGTTGATCTTGCATGGCAGATCGCGCAGCAGAGCAGCCAGCTCATGAGCCTGATCAGTGCTGTCATTGACATGATCAAGCAGAACATATTCGATAGTAACACGTCCGCAATTGGCATTGGAGTTGTCAATATAGTTGCGGACAGCATCAAGCAGACTGTCCAGCGGGAATTTCTGGTTGACCGGAACCAGAATGTCACGCAGCTCATCGTTTGGTGCATGCAGTGACAGAGCCAGAGCAACGTCGATTTTGCCGGCAATCTTGTTCAGGGCCGGAACGATGCCTGATGTGGAAATAGTAACGCGTCTTTTGGACAGTGCAAATGCGTTGTCCGACAGCAGCAGTTTGCAGGTGGACAGAACATTCTGCACATTGAGCAGAGGCTCACCCATACCCATCATGACAATGTTGGAAATAGGCTTGTGCTCCTGGTTTTCAGAAAAGCCCACACGGGAGGCGGCTCGCCATACCTGACCTATAATCTCGTGAACCTTGAGATTACGGTTGAAACCGGACTTGCCAGTGCGGCAGAAAGAACACTTGACCGGGCAGCCCACCTGAGTGGAGATACACAGGGTATTGCGATCAGGCTCGGGAATGAGCACTGTTTCGACCAGCTGACCGTCGCCCACGTCCATGGCCCACTTGATGGTGCCATCAGAGGAGCGCTGTTCAGTAACAATCTCAGGGGCTTTGATGCAGGCTACCCTTGAGAGCATGGCACGGGTATCCTTTTTGATGTTGGTCATCTGCTCGAAGTCAACTACGCCCCACTGGTAAATCCACTTTAACAGCTGGGTAGCACGGAAAGGCTTTTCTCCCTGAGCTACAAGAAATTCCTTTAAACCATCCGGATCGAGATCCATTAAGTTGACGAGATTATCCGACATAACACCTCTTTGACCATGACTGACATGGCATCACTGATACAGGCCCGCAAAGGGCTTTGCCAGGCGCCAGTGGCGCCGGTTCAAAAAGTGTAAATTATACAAGAATTTGCCCGAATTGCCCTTATTTGAGCGGTTAATTAGCTGCTAAATCTCATTTGCCACAATCTGTCATCAGCCTGCAGAGTGCTGTGGGCTGATACCACCCCTGGCCTGACCTTGCCAGCCCTTGTCCGGCCTTGCTGCCCCTGCAGGAGCAAGCGGGCGTTGCCTGGGCGCAGCCTGGCGCCCCCTTGCGCAGCCTGGCGCCCCTTGGCACAGCTGGGCGCAGCCGGGCGGACACAGCCATGAGCGCAAGCCCTCTGCCCGGGCCACTTAGAGCAGCAGCGGACCGGGCAGAGAACTCGCAGGAGAACTGCGCCAAAAAGCGCAGGCGTAAAAAAGGCCGGCATCCACATTCAGATGCTGGCCTTTTTTGCTCTGGTCAGGCCGCCCCAAAGCGGGACGGACTGACGGCACAGATCAGGTTATTACCCGATCCTTTGCCTGAAGAGGTAAGCGCATTAATTAGTCTTTTTCGCTTACATCGTAGCTCTTTAAGGACCAGATGTTGTGTACATAGTCCTCGATGGAGCGGTCGGAGGAGAACTTGCCCATGGAAGCAGAGTTGATAATGGCGGCACGAGCCCAGCGCTGCTTGTCCTTGTACATCTCTTCGACGCGCTTGTGAGCGGCGTAGTAGGAAGAAAAGTCTGCCAGTACGAGGAATGGATCGCCGTGGTCGAGCAGAGAACGCTTGATGGCGGACAGAGCGCCTGGCTGACCTGGGGTGAAGTAGTCAGTGTCGAGCAGATCAAGGGCGTCCTTGAGGGTCTCATTGGCGTTGTAGATGTCCCATGGGTTGTAGCCACGGTCCTTGAGATCCTGAACTTCCTGTACGGACAGACCGAAGATGAAGTTGTTCTCCTCACCGGCCTCGGCAACGATTTCGATGTTGGCGCCGTCCATGGTACCAAGAGTCAGAGCACCGTTCATGGCGAACTTCATGTTGGAAGTACCGGAAGCCTCATAACCGGCAGTAGAAATCTGCTCGGAAATATCAGCAGCTGGAATGATCTTCTCAGCAAGGCTTACGCGGTAGTTAGGGATGAAGACCACCTTGAGCTGGTTGCGGATACGGTGATCGTTGTTGATACGGTCACCGACCTTGTTGATGGCGTAAATGATGTCCTTGGCCAGGGAGTAGGCAGGAGCAGCCTTTGCGCCAAAGATGAATACCTGAGGAACGATGTTCATATCAGGATTCTTGATGAGCTCACGGTACAGGCTGATGATGTACAGCAGGTTGAGGTGCTGACGCTTGTACTCGTGCAGACGCTTGACCTGAACGTCGAAGATAGCGGATGGATCAACGTCTACGCCGCACAGCTTCTTGATCTCGGCAGCAAGAGCAACCTTGTTCTCGTGCTTGACGTCCATGAAGCGCTTCTGGAAGTCTGGCTTGTCAGCGTATGGACGCATGAGTGCGCAGGAATCCAGGTGTAAAGGCCAGTCCTTGCCGGAAACCTCATCGTACAGCCTGGCAAGGCCAGGGTTACAGGCCAGCAGCCAGCGACGTGGGGTAACACCGTTGGTAACGTTGCAGAAACGATCAGGCCAGATAGCGGCAAACTCAGGGAAGAGCTGCTCACGAACCAGCTTGGAGTGAATCTCAGCTACGCCGTTAACGCGACGGGAGGCGATAACACAGAGGTGAGCCATGCGAACCATGCGGCATGGGCCTTCCTCAATGATGGACAGGCGGGCACGCATGTCGTTGTTGTCAGGCCACTTGGCAGCAACTTCGCCATCCAGGAAGCGGGCATTGATCTCGTAGATAATCTCGAGGTGACGTGGTAACAGACGCTCAAAGAGGTATACAGGCCACTTCTCAAGAGCCTCAGGCAGCAGAGTGTGGTTGGTGTAGGCAAATACGTCGGTTACGATCTTCCATGCGCTGTCCCATGCCAGACCTTCCTCGTCAAGCAGCAGACGCATTAACTCAGCAACAGCAATGGCTGGGTGAGTGTCGTTGAGCTGAATGGCGATCTTGGAGGAAAAGGCAGTGTAATCGTGGTGGTGAGCACGATTGTAACGGCGCAGAATGTCCTTCAGGGAGCAGGCGCAGAAGAAGTACTGCTGGGTAAGACGCAGCATCTTGCCGGCTTCGGTGGAATCGTTAGGGTACAGAACCTTGGAGATGGTCTCGGCTGCAGCCTTTTCTTCCTGAGCGTCAACGTAACCGCCGGCATTGAACACGTCCCAGTTGAACTGCTCAGTAGCACGGGATTCCCACAGACGTAATACAGTTACGGAAGAACCACGGAAACCTACTACAGGGATATCCCAAGGTACACCCTTGATGATGTGAGCTGGGTGCCATACCTTGTGGATGGTGCCATCAGGAGCTACCTGATCTTCAACGTAACCACCTACAGGAATGTCCTGAGAGGACTCTGGACGGCATAGTTCCCATGGACAGCCGTACTCACGCCATGAATCTGGACGCTCTACCTGACGGCCGCCACGGATTTCCTGACGGAACAGACCGTTTTCATAGTGCAGGCCATAACCGACGGAAGGATACTTGAGGGTGGCCAGAGAGTCGATGTAGCAGGCAGCCAGACGGCCCAGACCGCCGTTACCCAGAGCCATGTCAGGTTCTTCATCGCACAGCTCGTTGATGTCCTTGCCCAGCTCCTTGAGGGCTGACTTACATACGTCATAAACCTCGAGGTTGCACAGGTTGTTGACAGTTAAACGGCCCATTAAGAACTCGGCAGACAGATAGTTAACTGCACGGGTGTCGTTAGAGGCATGGGTGGACTGGGTCTGAGTTAAACGCTCAAATACCAGCTCGTTTACGCTGTACACCACAGCCTGCCACCATGCCAGTGGAGAGGCCTTCTGCTCGGAAGTACCAATGGTTCTTCTTAAGTGGTTTACGATTGATTCCTTGAACTGTTCAACAGAAGGCTTGAATAAATCAGCCTCGGCAGTTGCAGGAGCAGCAGATGCTGCTGGAGCTGGTTTCTTGTTAGTCTTGGTGGCCATTTAATCCTCCAGAAGATTATTTAGAGCCTGTGAATTTCTTATTGCTGAGCACTAAGCCCCCATTCAGGCCATCTGCACTGGCAGTGTTGCCCGACTCACCCACCTCATCCCCACAGCCACGCTGCAGCAGAGCTGCTGCGTGACCGTGGCTGCGCTGCCTGCGGCACTCGCGCCACATGCAGTCGCGCCGCAGTCTGGCCTCGGACCGATGGTCCTGAACAGACGGACATAGAGGTGCTTTATACAGATGTACGGGTATGACGGCTGTCATTACGGCAGATAACAGATCTGCAAACAGGTTTGCAGCCTTATATCAGGCCATTGCCTGAAACTGCCATATGATGGGGATTACATGAGCTGAAACTGGTGCCATGCCGGGGCCTCACAGCTGACATGGTCCTTATCAGACCATCAGAGGTGACGGCATCACCGGCTGCAGAACATAAGGAGGGAAAATATGAGGGATTTACCCCAGATGTCTGTCCTGTGACAGCGGCCTTGCAAAACAAAACAGAGTTGCAAAAAATTCGGCCTGTCTGTCCTTCCTTATGAAATTGATATTGGGTCAGAGGATCTGCCGGTACGCCCCGGCACCACAGCAAAAGCCATGGCTGCCGCAGGCGCTACGCCCCGGCGCCACAGCAATAGCCATGACCTCCGCAGGCGCTCCGGCCGGGCATTACCTGCTCAGGCAATGCCCTGTCCTGACAGGAAGCTCAACAAAGCCGGCTTCCTTTGGCTGCTCATTAATCCGGGCACCACTGAGGGGAAAGGATGCGCATGCTGATTAAGACGCGCTCACGTCAGCAACAACGCCCCCTGCACAGAAAAATCCTGCAGGTGCCATGTCCAGTATTTTCCCCTCAGTCCGTAAAGGACAGGTTAAGTGGCGCCCCCGGGTGCTGAAGTTTTCAGCAAGGGGTAAATGCCCCTGCCCGGCACGCTCCAGATCAGGTGCTGGAACATACCGGATTTTTGCATCATGCAGAAAATTTATGTACGACAAAGCCGCCGTACACCAGCCTCATTTAAAAGGCCCGGAGACGGCAGCTTTCAGCATAATTCTGCATACTGCGGCGATGGCATCGTGCATAGTATCGGACAGCCCAGGGCTGCCTGACCGGTGCTCTGCCATCAGTACAAAATGACCTGCTCCATGGAGCTTACAGCTCCATTGAGAAACAGCGTTATAAACCAAAGATATATTTTTGAGACATGTATAGAAACAATACCTGTCGTATTAATATAGCTTTATCTAAGCCATTTTGATGACTTCGCGATTGTACCATAACCGAAAATCAAAAGAAGAGATCCTGCCCTGAGCAATAGCAAATTAATCGTTGTTTTGGTGCAAAATCGCATCATGGATCACATCATGGCCACCATGATTATGACATCAGAACTCCTGTATCCCAACATAAGCAAAAAAGTTAGCCACAACTAACAATCCACGCGCTCCATCTCCATCCAACTGACCTCCAACCTCCCTCTGTCAGTTAAACCATGCCCCCACACGACCTGGCTGCAGCGCCCCTGGTCACTGCAGGAAACGGGCTGCGGACATAGCATCTGACCAGGCAGCGACCATGGGCCGCCTGGCCGTCCGCTGCAGCTCAATGTACCTGGCAGTCACACTCCCCAAAAAAAACAGAGGGCCTTCCGGCTACGGCCAGAAGACCCTCGTTTAACAGTAACAGTAAAGACAGTAAGTGTCAGAACTTGAGCTCGTCCGGGATTGGCAGCTCCTTGTCCAGATCCTTTGGAGGAACAGGTGCCTTACCCTCACGGTAGGCCTTGGTACCAAGTACCCATGCCAGAACCTGAGCCACAGCCTGGAACAGACCACGGGGAATTTCACGGTCAAGATCGGTGGTGTAGTACAGCGAACGGGCCAGAGGCGGCAGCTGCAGCACCGGAATCTTGTATTCGCGGGCAATTTCCTTAATCTTTTCGGCCACTTCATCCACGCCCTTGGCCACAACCAGCGGAGCCAGTTCACCATCAGGGTCATAGGACAGAGCCACGGCATAGTGGGTAGGGTTGGTAACTACCACGTCAGCGGCAGGAACCTTGGACATCATACGGCGGGCAGCCATTTCGTACTGCATACGCCTCATACGGCTCTTGAGCTGAGGATTACCTTCAGTCTCCTTCATTTCATCCTTGAGTTCCTGCTTGGTCATACGCAGCTGTTGACGGTACTGCCAGATCTGGAAAGGAACGTCGATAAGAATGATTGGTACCATGGCACATACGATGATGAGCATGAACCAGAAGAGAATTGAGAAGGCGTCACTTACCGCCGCAAAAACGTCAATGTATGACAGTCGCAGAATTTCGTTGATTCGCCCTGAGATCAGCACGTAGCAAATCGATCCGATACACGCGACTTTGGCAATACTCTTGAGCAGCTCCATCACGGAGTTCATGCTGAAGATGCGCTTGAAACCGTTGATAGGATTGAGCTTGTCAGGCTTTGGCATGATAGCTTCAGTTGAGAAGTTCATACCGCCAATCATGGTATTGCCGATAAAGGCTGCTACCAGCATGGTTCCGCAGATTGCCAGGATGGGTATGGCAATGACGAAAATGTTCTGATAGAAAATACGGCCCATTTCATAAAGATCAAAAGCCTGATCTTTGGTAAGGGTGAAGGAGTGCTTCATGAGCTGGACCATGCCCTCACCCAGGAAGGGCGACATGACCCAGATTGAAGCTACACCGGAGAGCAGCACGAAGAACGTACCGGCTTCACGCGAACGCGGCAGCTGACCTTTCTTTCTCGCGTCCTGTATTCGTTTGCCAGTCGGCTCTTCGGTCTTCTCCTGTCCATCGGACGACTCGGCCATTTCATCTCCTCTGTCATTGCCCCCGGAGGGCATGGCCCCTGTCCCTGCTTTAAAAACAGACAAGGCAGCATCTGAAAAACAAAGATGCCGCCCCGGCCTGCATTTAACCTGACAGCAGTTACAGGTCCACACCAGTCCGGGAGCCAGGAAGGCCAGGAATAAATTCCTGACCCTGGCACTAAGGGTTGATCATCAAAGGCCCTGCTCACAAAGACAGGCCTTCACCACTGTGCCCGCATTAAGGCCAGGCTTAAATCAGGAGCCTGACCGTCATGCAGACGAAAAAGAAATCATGGCCACCGGCCGCCCTGCCGCCCCGGACCACGCAAAGCATGGTACGGGCAGCAGCACGGCTGCAGCCTTATGAGCACTCACAGGTCACCATGACTCAAAGCAGGCTGGCGTAAAAGCCAGCTCGCATCCATACCGACCTGTACAAAAGCTCTTGCAATTATGGAGCACATTTTAATGCCCCACGGGGCTATTTTAACGGCAAAAAAGCGGAAATTGCTCATTGTGTGCGCCATGCATACAAAAACAGTGAGGGCAGTCTGCCTGTAAGACAGACTGCCCCCACTTCATTTTATCCCCGCCTAGCCTGGCAATTCCCGGCCTGCTCATGCCTGGTCATGGCCATGCCAAATCTGGCCCTGCAGGCCATGCGATGGCGGCCTTGCTGGCCCGGTCGGGCAAAGCAGGCCAGGCTGGACAAGCTGTGGCACGCATGGCGTGACATGAGCGCAATGACAATCCCGGCCTGCCCAGGGACAGCTGCTGCGCGGACTTTCCGGGACTTATCAGTCCATGAGCTCGGCCTTATCGCCGTTCTCCTCAAGCCAGACACGACGGTCAGCTGCACGCTTTTTGGACAGCAGCATGTCAAAGAGAGCAAAGGTATTGTCCTGAACTTCATCGTCGAGAGTAAGCTGCATCAGACGGCGTGACTGAGGAGCCAGAGTGGTTTCACGCAGCTGCTCAGGATTCATCTCACCAAGACCCTTAAAGCGCTGAATCTTGATGTTCTCAGGCTTGGCACCGCGCATGATAAGCTGCTTTTTCTTGACCTCAAGTTCAGCATCATCAAGGGCATATTCCTTGTCCTTGCCACTGTCGATACGGTACAGAGGAGGACAGGCTACATATACGTGACCTTCCTTGACCAGACGTGTGAAGTGACGGGCAAAAAGGGCACACAGCAGAGTACCGATGTGCAGACCGTCAGAGTCTGCGTCAGCAAGAATACAGATCTTGTCATAGCGCAGTCCCTTGAGATCAGAGCTGTCCGGGTCAAGGCCAATGGCCACGGAAATAGCACGGATTTCCTCAGAGGCAAGGGCAGTATTGGCTGACACCTCCCAGGTGTTAAGAATCTTACCGCGCAGCGGCAAAATAGCCTGACAGGAGGCATCACGGGCCTGACGGGCCGATCCGCCTGCAGAGTCACCCTCTACAATAAAGAGCTCGGAGCGGGATGGATCAGTTGAGGTACAGTCCACCAGCTTGCCCGGTAACTGAGGGCCGCGCACAGCCTTCTTACGCTCAATAACGCGGGCAGAGGAGTCACGCTCCCTGGCAGCTGCGATAATAAGGTTGGCAATAGCACGGGCATCTTCAACGTTGGCATTCAGATACAGGGAGAAACGGTCCTTAACCGCACTTTCCACCAGCGGAGCACACTCACGTGAGGAGAGCTTTTCCTTGGTCTGACCTGCAAACTGAGGATCCCTTATCTTTACAGAAAGTACAAAAGAGCAGCCCGCCCAGATGTCATCAGGGACGAGTTTGAGATTACGTGGCAGCAGATTGTGCAGGTCACAGAACTCACGCATGGCGGCCAGCAGGCCGATACGGAAGCCGTTAACGTGTGTGCCGCCCTCAGCTGTAGGAATGAGGTTTACAAAGGACTCGCGTACGCGCTCGACACCCTCGGTCTCCCAGGCAACAGCAAAGGCAATTTCAAAGTCATCGCCCTTGATGCTCTCGGAATAACCGGTGGCTGGCAGAATTTCACGGCCGGAGCACTGGTTTAACAGATAGGCACCTACTGATCCCTCATGAACCCAGGTAAATTCCTCACCTGTTTTGACATTAAGGAAGTGAACAGTAAGACCAGGACAGAGCACGGCCTTGGCCTTGAGCAGATGCATCAGGGCCTTGAAGTTGAAATTACCGCTGTCAAAGTAGGAGGCATCAGGCCAGAAGCGAATTGAAGTGCCGGTGCTGCTTTTCTTGCAGGTACCTGCTTCCTTGAGGTCTTCGGCCTTGTTGCCATTTTCATAGGCAATGGAATAGATGATGCCATTGCGCTGAATACGGGCCTCAAGACGGGTAGACAGGGCATTAACCACGCTGACACCCACACCGTGCAGACCGCCGGAGAATCCGTAACTGTCCTTGCTGAACTTGCCACCGGCATGCAGACGGCCAAAGATAAGCTCTACAGCCGGTACCTTTTCGGTAGGATGCATGTCTACAGGCATGCCACGGCCGTTATCAATAACCTCAAGGGAATTGTCCTCGTGCAGCACTACATCAATATAGTTGGCATAGCCTGCAAGGGCTTCGTCCACCGAGTTGTCGATAACCTCCATGGCCAGATGGTTAGGGCTGGTGGTATCGGTATACATGCCCGGACGGCGACGTACCGGCTCAAGGCCCTCAAGAACCTCAATGGATGAACCATCGTATACAGGAGGAGTATTTGCTTTATCAGCTTTAGCCATAAAACCTGTCTTTCCCTTAAGTGAGATCAGAACCAATGCCCGCGCCCGTCCCTCACGCTACTGCCGCCAGCGTACCGCAGTGCGGCAGTTCTGCGCACTGTGCGCTTAAACATCGCTCACGGATACGATGCCAGCTGTGGGTTGGGCCCCTCAGGCGCATGCAAGATTAGCACACTATTTTCTGCAAGCTAAGCCCGCTCCTCAAAAATGCAGCCTCTTTGCAACCCTGCCCAGGGTATCAGCCCCACTGCAGCCATCACCACTCCACCATGCCAAAGCGTACGGCCATGCCGAAGCATACGGCCCCCTGCTCACAGCCAGGCAAATGCAGGCATGCAGCGTACCGGACGGGAAAGGCTGGGCCGCTCTCACTGCATGACAGGAAAATAATGCAGCTGCCCTGCACAGGGCTCAGCCTCTAAAGCACCAGGGCTTATAAATACGGGCCTGCAGACCTGTGCAAAGTTGAGGTTAAAATTTTTTTAAAAAGTTGTTGACAGGCCAAAAAGTGAATGTATAATGAGCTTCGTTTTCTGACGACGTGGGGTTATAGCTCAGTTGGGAGAGCGCTTGCATGGCATGCAAGAGGTCAACGGTTCGATCCCGTTTAGCTCCACCAGAAAGAAAACAATAACCAGATTGGGGGTATAGCTCAGTTGGGAGAGCATCTGCTTTGCAAGCAGAGGGTCTACGGTTCGATCCCGTATACCTCCACCATTAAGTGGGGTTATAGCTCAGTTGGGAGAGCGCTTGCATGGCATGCAAGAGGTCAACGGTTCGATCCCGTTTAGCTCCACCATTACTTAATGCGATCTGGTAAGCCCTAGGGGGTATAGCTCAGTTGGGAGAGCATCTGCTTTGCAAGCAGAGGGTCTACGGTTCGATCCCGTATACCTCCACCATCTACTATCATGTGGGGTTATAGCTCAGTTGGGAGAGCGCTTGCATGGCATGCAAGAGGTCAACGGTTCGATCCCGTTTAGCTCCACCATACATGATACAAAGACAGACCTTAACTGGTCTTTTTTTATGCCTGCATGTTGTATCTATCATGCCTCAGTCCAGGCCGATTCACAGGCCAATTCTACCCACATCAAAACTCCAAAACAGCCCCACTTTCATCAGCTACCCTGCCAGCTGATCTGAAGCCTTCCCCGACATCAGGCCACTCTCTTCAACGCCAATTACCTTTCATCTAAATCCACATACCAGACCAGGCCCAGCCTGGAGCTCGCATCAGCTCTGCCACCAGCTCTGCCACCAGTTCTGCCACCAGTTCTGTGCTGTCCCTGCCCCTGTCCATAATCACATCTCCCTCCAGATAAGCGCTGGCCTGTTCTGCAGCAAATGCTGCAGCCACTGCTGCCGACCATGATGCATGACATGCTGCTGGGCTGTTGCCCTGTGAACAGAGGCTGACCAGTGCCTTGCTGACCATACAGCAGCTGCTGCGCTGCAGCTGCTGTGCTGTAGCTGCCCTGCTGCGAGACTGTCACGCTCTGGTCCTGGCAGCATGCCTTGCGATGAGCGGGCTTGTCATTGTTCTATTTGCTTGTGATTATGCTGTGCACTGTGCCCGGAGAGGTTTAGACAAACAGGCGATTAACCCCAATATGTAAGTTAAATGCGATATACAGGCTGTTTTGTGAATACTTTTTTCGAAACTTTCACACATTTTTCTTTAACATACATACATGAATGTACGTAAAATAGTTTACAATTGAGGGTCACGAAAACTGTAATTCTCCCTGGCGTTATGGCTCTTTTCTTTCAGCTGGCCATACCTGCAGGTGACGTTCACATCTGGTGCAGGTCACTTAATTTGTGCTGATCTAAGGAAAATATAACCTTATGACTGCATAATGGAGCAATCAGTTTTTACTCTGTCAGCGCAGGTGGCTGTGCCAGGGCATAAGCATGCCCATGCATGAGCATTCACAGGTATGAGCATGCAAAGGCATCAGGCAGCACAGACTGACAGGAAAGTATCAGGGAAGAGCTGACATCACTGCACAACAGTCTTACAGGACGAAGTAAGGGATTATGCGCCCCGGGTTAAAGGCGCAGTATTAATGGCGCAGATATCAAAGCGCAGCTTCGTTAACAGGTGCACCACGGCACCGGCCTGAGCGCTCCTGGGATAAGGATGCGCAGGCAGTTTTTTCTGACTGGGCCCCCTGCCCCTGCAGTTTGTTCAATACAGCCCCCGCTACGGGTTTTCCCTGCCAAAGTTTCTTTTTCCACGCCTGTAATGGCCGGCAATACAGTGCTCACATGTGACTGTTTATGCCCTGAGCCCGTCAGGCTGCCCCCTGAGATTGAGGTTGCAAATGCGTTTTAAAGTTGGAATGCTGGCAATGGCCGTTGCCGGTCTGCTGGGTACCGGTATTACTTCAGTACAGGCCGAAGACCTGCTCGAGATTTATAACGAGGCTTATCAGAGAGATCCTGTCGTTCTGCAGGCCAAAGCCAATCGTGACCGTGCAGTATCTGCCATTGACGAAGCTACTGCAGCTCTGCTTCCTCAGATCAATGTAACTGGCAGCATTACCGGTTCCCGTATTGATCCTGTAGGTAACGGCAGCTCCTATAACAGCCGCACCACCAAGGGCAGCGTTGATCTGTCTCAGGCTCTGTGGCGTCACAGCTCATGGGTTAACCGTGACATCGCTACCAAGACTGCCGCTCAGCAGGAGCTGATGTACAACGATGCCATGCAGCAGCTGATTCTGCGCGTCTCTCAGGCTTACTTCTCCGTGCTTAATGCCGTTGACTCCGTAACCTTTGCCAAAGCCAATCAGACTGCCCTCAAGCGTCAGCTTGATGAGGCCACCCGTCGTTTCCAGGTAGGTCTGATCGCTGAGACTGACCAGCTCGAAGCCCAGGCGGCCTACGACCTTGCCTCTGCCCAGGTAATTCAGGCTGAGAACATCCTTATCAACTCCTATGAGGAAATCCGCAAGCTCATCGGCCGTCAGGTCACTTCCCTCAATGCCCTTGATGCCGCCCGCTTCACTCCTTTTAGTGTTGACCGCACCATCTCTCAGATTGTGGCTAATGCCGAAGAGAACAATCTGAGCCTGCAGGCCAGCATCATCAGCCGTGACATTGCCAAGGATCAGATTGTTCTGGCCCAGACCGGTCACGAGCCTACCATTAACCTCACAGGTTCCTACGGCGTATCTAACAGCAGCTATTCTGCAGATACCATGAGCGCCCAGGAAGGCACCAGCACTCAGGCTGCAGTAGGTGTTAACCTGAGCATGCCTATTTTCTCAGGCGGTGCTGTAAGCTCCCAGGTAACCCAGGCAGAGCACAACTATGTAGCCGCTTCCGAGGCTCTGGAACTGGCTCACCGTACCATGGTGTCAAACGCCAATAACAATTACAACAACGTTCAGGCCGCCATTTCCTCAGTAAACGCCTACTCCCAGACTGAAAAGTCTGCCCAGAGTGCTCTTGAGGCCACCCAGGCAGGTTACGAGGTAGGTACCCGTACCATTTCTGACGTGCTCAATGCCACCCAGCAGCTCTACTCTGCCAAGCAGAGCCTCTCAGCTGCCCGCTTCAACTACGTCATGTCCCGTCTGCAGCTGCTCTATGTCGAAGGCAAGCTGACCGTTTCTGACATTGAAGCAATAAACCGTGGTCTGCAGCGCAAGGCTACCTCCATGCCATCAGTAAGCCACTCCACCAACAATTAATTTCTTCCAGGGTCCCTGAGCATCTGCCCATGGACCACCAGTGGTCTCCTGGCGCTCTGGCCAGTGGCCAGTCCCCGGACAGCAAAAAGGCCTGACCCTCAATGAGGATCAGGCCTTTTTCATTGGGCGGACTGCGCAGTCCGCGCTGGCATCACGGGCCGCACGCGTCGGCCTGCGAGCCTGCGCTCCAGCTGCCCAGCATGGCCAGCTGGCCATCCAGGCATCCGGGCGGCTGGCAGCGAGGCTTACTGGGCCTTAATCTTGTTGACTATGCCTGTTGTGGAGCAGTTATCAACGAAGTTGAGGATCTTCACTGAGCCGCCATTGGCCATCACTTCCTTGTGACCTGCAATCTGCTCGACCTTGTAGTCACCGCCCTTGACCAGGATGTCAGGGAGCACGCGGGCAATCAGGCGCTGCGGGGTCTGTTCACTGAAAGGAACAACCATGTCCACACAGCTCAGGGCAGCCAGCACGTCCATACGGTTTTCAAGGGGCACAATTGGACGGGTCGGGCCCTTGAGAGCCTGAACGGACTCATCGGAATTTACGGCAACAATAAGGACATCACCAAGAGCACGTGCCTTCTGCAGATAGTCCACATGGCCTTTGTGCAGAATGTCAAAGCAGCCATTGGTCATGACCACTCGCTTTCCTTTCTGTTTTAAGAAAGCAACTTCCTCAACAAGCTCATCTTCAGTAAGAACGCCGCAGTGCTTGCAGGCATCCTCACCGGCACCGTAGACATCCTCATGCAGCTCGCGTGGGGTTACGGTGGAGGTACCCAGCTTGCCAACTACAATTCCGGCGGCACGGTTAGCCACAGCACAGGCCTCTGGCAGGTCGCAGCCGCTGGCAAGGCAGGCAGCCAGGGTAGCAATTACGGTATCACCGGCACCGGTCACGTCATAAACTTCACGGGCACAGGTTGGGATATGCAGCGGAGCCTTGCCCGGAACAATCAGGGACATGCCGTCCTCTGAGCGTGTTACCAGCAGGGCATCGAGCTGATGCTCCTTGATGAGGTTGAGGGCCTTATGCTCGAGGTCTTCATTGTCAGTAACCTTGCCGACTACAGCCTCAAACTCGGACATGTTAGGGGTAAGCAGAGTAGCGCCACGGTAACGGGAAAAATCAGTGCCCTTTGGATCTACCAGCACAATGATGTTCTTGCGGCGGCAGTCCTGAATCATGGTTTGTACTGAGGACAGGGCACCCTTGCCATAGTCTGAGCAGATAACCACGCGGGTATCGCGCATGCATTTGCGTAAAGTGGCCATGATGCTGCCCTGATCGACCTTTTCATAGCCCTTTTCAAAATCAACGCGCAGCAGCTGCTGATGGCGGCTGAGAATACGCAGTTTGGTAATGGTTGGCAGATCTTCGCTTTCAATAAAGCGCACATCAATATTCTTTTCGGCCAGCAGCTGCTTTAAGGACTCGCCGGACTCATCCTTGCCGATAATGCCCACGATGTCGCAGCTGATACCAAAGGCTGAGAGGTTTAAGGCTACGTTGGCGGCGCCACCGGCACGGTTCTCATAACGGTCGACATTGACCACAGGAACCGGAGCTTCCGGGGAAATACGACTTGAAGAGCCATACCAGTAACGATCCAGCATGACATCGCCAACAACGGTTACACGACCATTGAACTCGGGGATCTTGATAAAATCCATCCGCCTTTACCTCAACTTGTCCATAATGGCACCAGCGGTGCCTAAGCAACGCAGCATCACATGACCATAAAACCGGCCTCGCAAGGACCTGTCAGATGTGCTGAATTTATCTTAGCAATAATAGCAAAAATATTAATGCTCCAAACCGCCGCCGCCGCGCCGGACACAGTTTTTCCCCACCGCCGCGTCCACGTCCGCTCAGAGGTCCGACCAGCACGTACAGCTAAAAGACCGGACCTGCCCGCACAGCTCTGCGGGGGACCAGTCCATGCAACCCAGTCCAGCCCATCCTGTGCCTCCAGCCCGGCTACCACAGCTGCAGTGCAGCCGACGCCGGGAACAAGTGCACAGTGTCGGGGCGCCAGGGCGGGATTTTTCGGGCTCTTTGATTTAGAATGAGCGGATAAGCTTTGCAGGCACACAAGCGTGCTGTGTGCTCAGACTTTACCGGACCCGGCCATTGCATGGCCAGGCAGCACTGTCTGTTGAGCATGCTGCGGTCCATGACTTTACAGAAATCCTGTTCTCAGTACCTGCCCCGGCAGTTGCGCTGCGCAGCTGCAGCAGCGCCAGTCGCTGCCTCTGGCTCCGCCTGCGCCAGCTGCCTGCCCGGCAGTGGCATGCTTTATCCGGTCTGTCAGCCTTTTCCAGGAGAGTGCCCTTGCCTTTATATTCCAGCTCGATTAAGGACATAGCCCTGTGGCCTCTGCCCCATGTTGCCCTTGTTGCGGCCATGGGTATGATCTTTGGCTTCGATCTTGGCTCTGTATTTATCAACCATGAAATAGTCTCCGACTTTTTCCTGATTGCCGACAGCAAGGCTGATATCATCTCCGGAACCTATATCCTGGGCTTTATCTTTGGTGTATTCATTGCCGGATACGTCAACTATGGCTCAGGACGCAAGCTCTCCATTATCTCTGCCATCACCGTAGGCTCACTTGCTATCTTTGCCTCACTGGTAGCTCCCAATTTCTCCATTTTGCTGTGCTCAGAGCTGGTCATAGGATTCTCCCTGGGCCTCTATCTGGTCTCAGCCTCGCTTTACAACTGCGAAATCATGCTCCCGGTCAATCGCGGCATGGGACTGATGATGACACCTGTAGGCGTCATGGCAGGCGGCTTTTTCTCTTTCATTGCCTCAGCTGAGGTCACTGATCACCCTTTCCTGGTATTCATCGGCCTGTTCATCACCAATATCATTCTGGTGTCCATAGCCATAGTAAAGCTCAGTGAATCGCCACGCTATCTTGCTCTGACCGGCTCTACCGATGCCGCTCTGTCTGTGCTTTTCAAGCTGCGTCATGACATGGGTGCCGCTGCACGTGAGCTTGCCGAAATCAATGAGTGCTGCCGTGGTGAGTCCCGAGGTTTTGAGTTCTTCCTGCAAAATACCGTCTACCGCAGGCTCCTCAGCTACATGTGCATAGCTGCCTTTCTGTTCAATGTAGGAGGCGTCAGTGTCATCCCTTATGTGCTGATCGACAATATGTCGCTGTACCTGATCTGCCTCAATAATGAATCCTGCTACTTTTCAGTTAACAACCAGGTTATCTACACCACTTTCCTCATGGCATTTATAGGCGTATTTCTGCATGCCCTGTCTATTGAACGCAACAAGCGCCGACTGGTGGTGCTCTACAGCTCGGCTATCGCATTAGCCGCCCTTGGTGCCGCCCTGGTAAGCTCATTATTCCCGACGGGCACGATTCAGCAGTTCATTCTGTTTATTTCGATCATGATTTTCGTGCTCTTCAGCCTGGGCAGCTTCATGGTCTTTATTGCAGCCATTGCTCCTGAGCTCATGCCTGTCCGTGGCCGCGAATTTGGTCTTGCCTCCATCTTCATGGCCCATGGCATAGGCCTGCTGGGCAGCATGCAGATGTACTCCCCTGTTATTCATACCTACGGCCTGAGCGGACTTCTGGCTGTGGGATTTATCTCCTCACTGCTGCTGCTTTACATAAATATGCTCTACCTTCCTAACCCGGGGCGTCTGACCCTTGAGAGCATTGAAAACCGCATCATGTCAGCAAGCCGCTTCTCCGATATTAACAAGGCCAATGAAAAAGGCCTGAACTGAGCACGCATCTGCCTGTGGCCTGACGGCCGGCCACGGCAGCTGTGCTGCCCAGACATCGTCCCTTCGCCCTGCCATATATCCAGTGCCCGCTCCATGGCCACTGTCATACATCCAGCTACAGTTCACAGGCCCCTGCCATACATCCAGTGCCATCTCCATGGCACCTGCCATACATCAATCTAATGTTCACAGGCCCCTGCCATACATCCAGTGCCATCCCCATGGCACCTGCCATACATCCAGCTCAGGTTCCCTGGCCTATGCCAGCGTAGCAGACCATTGCCCCAGACCATTCCTCCTGAAGCCCCTTCATCCTTACAGCAACTTTTATCAAATTTTGCTTCTGCTTATGAAATTACCGTCATAAATGACGGCTATGCCTGTATTTACAGCACCTGACTCACGGCAATTTTTGCAAAGTAAATTTAAGAGAGCGCACATTTCTGGATCTTCATGCGCAATTTATGTTTTTTCAGCCTGTTCCTTAATTGATTAAAATTGCAGTCAGATCGCAAGATTGCGCAAACGGCTAAACTATGGGATTGAGGGTGAAATCACCTGATATTTTATACTCTCAAAATCCTGGTTTTACGTATCTATTTTTGGGTATGCACTTCATGTCTGGGGCATATTTATCTGATTTATCTGTTATCACCTGACAAAGTGGCGTAAACTGAAAATGTACTGAAAGTAAGCCTGAGCTAACAATTTTTTTTATCTTTCGTGCTCAGGCTTTCTCTTTTATATATTCTATGCGCGCTGCAGCGCTTACTGCGGATTTCAGTACAATGTTCAGTACAGCCATGCGTTCTATGCATACTTATGTGTGGCAGGAATCAATTCAGTACAATTTCTACAGTAATACTCAGCAGGTGAGATCATGTCGATTTACACTTTTGTCAGTAAGAAAGCACGTGGCCTTATTTCAGGCCTTGTTATCGGAGTTGCTTTAATGTTCCCTGCTTTTACCGCCATTGCCGGTGATGAGTTCCTTGATAACGTTAAGGATTTCAAGCTCTCTGAGAGCCCAGTTAACGTCAAGCAGACCATAGCTGCGGCCCTTATCGATAAGAATGCCGCCATAGTAATTGATGTACGTTCTGAAAATGAGTACAAAAATGGCCACATTCCAGGTGCCTTTAACATTCCGCATGGCGATATCACCTCATTCAAGGGTCTGGAAGTACTCAAGGAAAAAGACACTCCAGTGCTGCTTTACTGCCGCTCCGGCCGCCGCTCCGGCATTGCCATGAACAATATGTCGCGCGCCGGTTACAAGCATCTCATGAACATGGGCGGTATCATTACCTGGGAGCACGAGCTCAGCACCGAGCCTCCTGCAAAGTCCTTTGAAGAAGCTGTACGTGCAGTAGTACCTCTCAAGTAATCTTTAAACACCACTTGCCCGTACCACCTGGCCGCCACAGCCTGCTGACGCAGCCTGCAGCGCCCCGGTCCAGTAAAAAGAGGATGCCCCTCAGGCCAAAAGGCCATGGAGCATCCTCTTTTTCAATGGTCCGGCCTGCAAAGCCAAAGCACAAAGTCGCGAAAGCACAAAAGCCCTGATGTCAAAAAGTCTGACACCAGGGCTTTTTGCATAAGGTCGACAGCAAGATATCAGACAACGGCCCTCAGATCTAAGCCTCAGTCAGACTGCCTTTACTTTTTGCCTTTGCGCCTGACGCTGCGGTCGATGCTGCCGAAGCCGATGCTGTCGCGGTCAATTCTGCTGACTATGGCGCCCTCTGCCGATGACTTATTGCTACTTTTTGATGGCCAACGGGCTGTATTAAGGTAACGGAATGATACAGGAGCAGGATCCAGAGGATCGTTTTCGTTTGCTCCCTTCATTGCACCTGCGGCTACAGCTGCCGCAACAGCCTCAATGTTGGCCTTGGCAATGTAACCGTAGATTTTATCTAAGTACTCTTTCATACAGGCCTCCTGCAGACCAAACACGGTAACAGCCTGATTAACATGTCATGCACTGAGCTGCCTGTTTGTTTGCCTGTTTGGCTTACTGTCTGGCTTACTGTTTGGCCGCCTGTTTGTTTGCCTTGCTGGCTTCCTTATCAGCTTTCTTTTCCGATCCTTTTTTGGCTGCGCGCTCAGTCTCGAGCTTCTTACTTGCCTTGAGAGCTGCCTTTTTCCTGTTCTGGCGGTTCTTTTCAGTACGGGCGGCAGCCTGCTCATCGGCTTTGAGCTTGCTCTCGGACATATGGAAATGGAACTTGCCATCAGCTGCACGGTAGACATCATAGCCCATGTATTTTGGGAAACGGGCCAGGAAGCGCTCATAGAGCTTTACCGGACCTGTGCCATCCTTGCTTGAAATACTGCCAATGCTGATTAGCTTGCCCTCGTAAGTAGCTCCGGCCACCCTTGCGCCCTTTTCATTTACATGGGACGGCTGCCAGACAGTAAGCGGAGTCTGTACCAGCCAGACGCTTTTACTCCTGGTCAAAACAGTCTCTGGCAGAGAAACAGCGCCGGTCTCTTCCTCCTCATATGGAGTAACGTCAAAGGTGTTCTTACCGGTACGAACGACCTTATAGCCGATAAACTCAGGATGCTGTTTGAGGAACTCAGGATAGAGAATGACCTCACCAAGGCCGTCAGGCGAGTTGATCTTGCCTATGCTGTTACGTCTGATCGGACGGGATGACCCCGGTACGAAATTGCCGTTTTCATCAGTGTGAGCAGGGGTCCACTTGTTTTTGTAGGTGCACAGATACCAGCCGTAGGTAGAGCGGGCCAGAAGGGTATTAGGCATCCTGGGACGCAGGCTGGGCATATCTCCAAATTTAGGATCAGGCTCACGGGGAATGAACTCAAACTGACTCTTGCCCACGCGCATGACGCGGTAGAGCCTGAGCTCGGGATATTCCTCAAGGAAGTCATCATAAAGAAAGACTTCGCCTATGCCGTCGGGCTCTAATATCTTGCCTATGCTGGTACGCTTGGCCGGCATGGATCGGGCTGGAACGTCGTTGCCGTCCTTATCCTTGTGGGCCTTTACCCATACGTTTTTATAAACGCACAGGAAGCAGCAGCTCTTTCCTTTGGTAAGCAGAGTTCGCGGCATCTTTGGGCCGCCGCCATTCTGAGCAACACCAGTGTTATCGGCACTGACAGTTGCCACAGGTGCAGCTGACTCTGATGATTTTGCTTTTCTGGTGCTCACAGTAAACTCCAATATCCGGCCAGCTGCCCGAAGGCTGCTGACTTAGAAAATACTCCAGCCGGCCAGAGCGGCAGCTGGCCTGTTCAGCTCACACCGCCATGCGGCGGCAGCTCAGGCAAATTAGCTCAATAAGAAGACAGGTCATACTGCCCTGCACGAATGAGCCCATAGCATAGTGGCTCATAATCACCACCCGCCGGGATGGCCGCAAGCCGGGCGGCCGACTGCGTTGCAGGCCAGCAAGCGGGCAGCGCTGCAGGCCGCAGGTCTGGGCCGCAGGCTGGCCGGCAGGATGGCTGGCAGGCATACTGTCAGCCTGTCGTAATGACTGTAGATAAGTATCAGGACAGGAGGCGGTTTGACTTGTCGCCAGGGTGTGGCTGGGCCTCAGGCATAAGGGTTACAGTTGCCACAAGGCCATGAGGCGAACAGTTGGCAAACTCAAGGCGGGCATTAATGCTGTCACAGCTGGCCTTAACAATGGCAAGGCCCAGGCCGGTGCCCTGAATTTCGGAGCGATCACCGCAGACGCGGTAGAAAGGCTCAAGAATATGTTTTAAGTGGTCTTCAGGAATGCCAGGACCATTGTCCTGAACAATCAGCTGAATACGGCCATCATCAAATTTGTGGGCCATCAGGTCAATGCGGCCGCCGTCAGGGGTGTATTTGATGGCATTGGACAGCAGATTGGACATGATACGCATAAGACGCATGCGGTCAGAGACCATCTTGAACTGAACATTGCCCTCGACACCAAGGTCAATGCCCTTGCGGTCAGCCAGCACTTCCTGCTCATCAATCAGTCTGGTGTAGAGATCAAAAATGTCTATGGTCTCCATCATCAGATCAGTGCGGTTCTGCTCTCGGGCCAGAGTCAGCAGCGAGGTCATGAGCTGACGCTCGCGGGAAATGCCGTCCTTAAGGCGCTGGACCTTAAGACGGGCGCCAGGAGAGAGCTCTTCTTTTTCCAGAGACTCAGCCTGTAACGACAGCGCGGTGAGCGGCGTACGCATTTCGTGGGCGGCATCAGCAATAAAGCGCCGCTTGGACTGAATGCCATCATCGACCTTACTGAACAGTCGATTGAGCGCCAGAATAAAGCTGTCGAGCTCTGAGGGCACAAAGCCGGTATGGTTTTCCGGAATAACCGGGCTTAGGTCATCCTCAGAGCGCTTGTATAGTGACTTGGCAATCTTATTGAGAGTGACAAACATCAGCTTGACCGACACCATCAGCAGCGGGATGAACAGCAGATTAATGCCTATAAACTGCCAGATAGAGGTAATCAGGGCCTGACGGGTAATGCTGTCAATTGAGCTCAGTGGTCTGGCTACCAAAAAGCGCTGACCTGTAGTGTTGGTGGACACGAAGGCACGCACACGCTGATCTGCCACCAGCAGAGTATAAAAGCCGTCGGCTACGCCATGAGGAATATAAAGGGCATCACCTGGGCGGCCAAACAGAGGCGCAATGATGATGTCGTACTTAAACTTGTGAATATCAAAAATGGACGGAGTAAGCGGTGGGACATCATCGCCCATCATGCGGCCTCTGCCCTGAGCACGACCAGGTCCGCGTCCCGGTCCCCGAGCAGGGGCACCTGCATCCGGCCCGCCGGCATCTGGGGCTACGGCAGGAGCGCCATCGGTCCTGTCGGCTCCGCCGTTGTCATCGCCAAACTCACTGACACCGTAAGTAAGCACCAGTCGTCCATTGATGCTCTGCACGCGGAAAATGCGGGTGTGATTATTACGTGGCGGCTCCCAGCGACGCGGGATAATCATCTTGTAGTTGATGGCCACCAGAGAAATCTGGGAGAGCTCCTCGTCAACGAATTCCTGAGCCGTTTTGTAAATCTTCATGTAGGACATAATGCCCATACATGCAGTGGTAACCAGGCCTACCAGAGAAAAGAGCACCATGATGCGAAACTGCAGCGAGCGCATGAAGTCGTTGGTACGACGGCGCTTGCGTATCAGTCGCCAGCGGCGACGGCTGTCTCCCTCAGCGGCGCTGCCCCTACCAGCTGCAGCGCCACCTGCCGGAGCAGCAGCTGGCGCAGCGGCAGCTGGTGCTGTGGCAGCTGGTGCAGCGGCCAAAGGAACGGCCGGCGCGGCTGAAGCAGCCTCAGGTGACTCAGAGGCACCGGTGCCGCCAGCATCCTGGGCCTGGCCGCTTTGAGCCTTGCCCTGATCCTGGGTGTACTGCTGGAAGTCGTCATCACTAAGGGCATCGGCAGCTGCGGCCAGGGCTGCAGATCCAGCCGATCCTGAATGACGCTCAGCAGCGGCATCGCTCTGTCGCTGATGCTCAGAGCTTTCGTTGTGATTGAGCTGCACGTGACCTTCCTCCATAGACGGGAAATTTTCAGGCTGCCACCGGTATTGCCCGTGCCAGGTGGAAGTACTGTGTCAGGGGGACTGAAAGCCTGTTACCAGGAGCCCTCAGTCTTGTCACCCTGAGGTGCGGCTGCGGCGGCAGCTGAGTCAACCTTGTTAACTTTCCAGCCTACGCCACGGATATTCTTGATGTACTCAGAGCCAATCTTGCGGCGCAGAGTGTAGATAATGTATTCAACGGCATTGGAATCGATTTCATCGTCCCAGCCGTAAATGCGGTGCTCCAGGGCATCGCGGGACAGAACAGCGCCAGGACGGGCCATCAGAGCTTCAAACAGAGCAAACTCACGGCCGGTAAGCACTACAACACTCTCCTGACCTGGTCCCTTGGTAATACGTACTTCATGGTTGGCAGGATTGAGGCACAGATCGCCATAAGTAATGGATCCGTCAGCAGCAGCACTTTCACGGCGGCGGGTCACGGCACGGATACGGGCCAGCAGCTCTGACATCTCAAAAGGCTTGACCACATAGTCGTCAGCACCCTTATCAAGACCGAGCACCTTGTCACCAGTATCATCGCGGGCGGTGAGGATAATGACAGGCTTTTTGAGCTGGTTTTTGCGCCAGTACTCAAGCACCTGAATACCGTCCACCTTAGGCAGGCCCAGATCAAGCAGACAGCAGTCATACTCGGCGGCAAAAGGAGCCTCCAGCGCATCATGTCCGTTCTTCACCCAGTCTACGGCATAAGCAGCATCTGCCAGGTTATCAGCCACGGACTGACCAATCATCTCATCATCTTCAACCAGTAAAATGCGCATACTTCATTGCTCCTTGTCCCTCGATCTGCACTTTGAGCAGACCTGCATGCATACAGCCACAAAGACCGGTAATGCTCTGTGACCGTCCGGTACGCCAGCAACCAAAACAGCGCTGCGCCCGGCAGATGACAGCACACTGACCTCAGCTGCCGTCAGTTAAATTGTAAAAGCCTATTGCTTAGCTTTTCCTTAGATGGCCCGCGATTGGCCAGAGACCAGAGTCATCACGCAGACGGCCAGCCCACCGGCCGCGCCCTCAGGCACGCTCCTGCACCATCCCGGTTAACACTCCCGACATCCCGGCATAACCGGGCTTAAAAAGGGCAGTGTCCTGCCTGGCACCGCCCTGCCAGACTCAGGCCCTGCAACGCAGGCCTGCCTGGCTGGCAGCCAGGCGCTCAGCCTGACGGTCAACGCGGCTGTCAGCCCTTGATAAAGCCGAGAATCTCAGGGATCAGCTCTTCAAAACCCTCGGTAAGCGCGTGGTCAGCTCCCTCGACAATGCGGATATCGCAGCCATGATAAAACTCAAGGGCACGGCGGTAGTCGAGCACTTCATCAGCAGTGCCCAGAAAGACCTTTACTGATGGGACATTAACCTTAATGGTCTCATCCTGCTCTTTGAGGAAAGTCAGCATGTCAGGGGTAAGCTCGAAGTGGCAGTCAGTATTGGCGTTGTACTGAGGACCAGTAAGCTTTACAAAATAATCCTGAGGGTGGACACATGGATTGAGCAGCACGGCACGGCATGGCCAGCGGGTTCCGACCAGACTGGAGTAAAAGCCGCCCAGGGAGCTGCCTATCACGGCAAAAGGCTGGCCCTCATGCTTCTTTACCCAGGCATCAATGTGCTCAAATATAGCCGCCACGCCCTCACGTGGGGTATCAGGAAAGCTCAGCGATTCAAAGACCAGGTCGTCGCGGCCATGCTCCTTAAGATAGTTGCGTATCATGGTAGCCTTCATGGCATTAGGGCCGGACAAAAAGCCGTGAATATAGAAAATCTGCATCAGTAATACTCTCGTGAACAAAGCCCGCCCGCAACATTGGCACAGAACAGGACTGCACAGCAAGTAACGCACTGCAAAGACAGTGCAGCTCCGCTCGCAGGCCGCTGACAGGCGTAAAACAAGTTTAGACCCATCAGCCCCATGATTAAAGCCCCCTGCAGCCTCGGCCCGCCCATTACAGGGACTATCCGGCCAACCCACCGGCAAACCCTCCGGGCAACGGGCCGCATGGCCAGCGACATGAGCTGACAGAACAGAACACAAGGCAAGCCCCTGAGCCAGTTCAGGCCTGACAGTACTGATGCGCAAGATCTGAAGAACGGTATGAAAGGCGAAAACAGATCAGCCCTGTGCCTGGAAAAGCGCTGAAGAGCAAAGGAACGGGGACGGTGACAGGCAAGTGGGCCGGAGCAGAGGATGGGTACAGGGATGAGTGCCCGGCCAGCAATGGACCTGGCCTGATAAGCTGCGGACTGGCTGTCGTGTGCAGACTGCCGGTGCAGGCTGGCGCCCGGAGGGCAAAGCCTGTGCCCGTGGGCAGGCATGGCGTGGGAGATGTGGGGCGGGGAGCCCCTTGAAGTCATTGAGGTATGGGTTTTAGTAACCGCCTACCCCTGTGTCAGGGATGAAGCGGCCAGATGGCAGACGGAAGACCTGGGTGTCGATGCCGCCGTTGCGGTCAAAGCGCAGGTAGCGCCAGCCCGGGCCCTGCATGTCGAGGGCAAAATCGTGGGATAAAGGCTCAAACTGAATGGAGGTTGACGGGGTAGCAATATAGCGAATACCGTCGTGGACCTGGTCATACTCCTGATGAACATGGCCGCTGAGTACCAGTTTGATATTTGGGAAACCGGCTATGAAGTTATTGAACTCATCCTGATTATGCATGGTCTGGGTATCAAGCCAGTTGCTCCTGACCAGACGTGGCAGGTGATGGACCAGTACGGCTGTATTGAGCTCAGGATGGTTGTCACAGCAGGCTTTGAGGTAGTTGAGCTGATCGCGCTCTACCCAGCCATGAGGAACGCTGTAGACTTCAGAATTGAGGAAAACGAACTGCCAGTTGTTGCAAATCAGGGAGCGTTCGGTGTGAACGCCGAAGTTGTGAAGGATACGGTACATCAAAGGACCGTCATCATGATTGCCCGGCACAAAGAATACCGGTTTTTGCAGCATGGCAATGGCGTGGGCAAAACGCTGATAGGAGCTTACTGAGTAATCCTGACTGATATCGCCTGTTACTACCACAATATCAAAGTGCAGTGACTGATTGGCCACAGCCTCAAGTACGGCCTTGAATGAATCAGCAGTACGCACTCCCAGCAAGGTCCCGGCTTCCTCGGCAAACAGATGTAAGTCGGTGAGCTGGAGGACGCTGATATGCTCCTCATCGCCTTTCAACTGCAGATTAAATGTAGTCATGCCAAAACCGCCAGAAACTTAACTGCCTGTCATTCAGTATTTCTAAAAAGCAAAACAGCCCAGGTCAGTACAGCCGCAAATCAGCCGCTGCTGCCACTGGGGCAACCGCAAGTCGCGCAGCTGAAGGTGCAGCTGCCTGCAGGTGAGTACTTCCTGTATGCCAGTACAGGGATACCTGATGTGAATTACAGAGGCAATTGAGCCAAAATCCTTGATCAGGAAAAAAACATAAACAACTTCAACAGGACCATAAAACCCGGCTGTCTGCTGTCAAAGCAGGCGCTGACTGTAGTCTGTCCGGTCCAGTACTGGACTGTGCCATCGTGCCTTTGTGCCTGCTGCACATCAAGGTGCCCTGACGGCCCCCGTTAAAGCATGCAGACTGGCTGTTGTGGAGCATTCTGATGCCTACGTCAGGCGTGGGCGCAATCCCGTGCGCATATATTACCGGATAATAATTTCAAGAAAAGTTAATCCGATAACATTCTTGCCATCGATTGCGCAGATTGGAGAACTTTTTTCAGCAAATTTGCCATAAATCACACAAAAGGCCCCTCACCACATATCACAGCCCGTCCCAACAGCCTCTATGACCGCTAAATATACGTGTGATTTGAACCTGAGCGTTCACTGTGCTCCCTGCCCTTGCCACTATACCGGCAAAAGCCCCATGTCCCTGATGCCAGTCTCAGTGTGAAAGCATACCTGTGCCTGTGAAGGCCCATCAGGCGTCCGCAGCATGCGCCGGCCGGAAAACAGACAGCCCTGACAACCACCAGGGGCTATCAGGGCTGACATCGTTTGCCGTTGCTGCAGAGGCGCCGACATGGCGCTCAGTCCTGCCGGACACGGCAGTATTGCTGCGTCATGCGCGCATGCGCAGGTCGGCGCCGGGCTTAGTCCATGATTTGGGCAAAGGACTGACAGATTTCATCGTAGTAAATCTGCAGATGCTGCAGAGCCATGAGGGCAGCGGCATTGCAGATACGGCCGTTGCGGCACAGCTCAAAGGCCTTCTGGGCCGGAATCTTGAAGATGCGTATGTCCTCTTCTTCGCTGTCCAGACCGCCATGGCTTAGCAGATGGTCAGCTTTGATCTTGCCAATGTAGAGAGTGACGCGCTCAGAGCATCCGCCCGGGCTTGGGTACACTGAGTTGATGTAGTGCAGGTGCTCAGCTGTGATTTTGATGCCTGACTCTTCCTGAAGCTCACGGATAGCAGCCTCAATTTCACTCTCGCCCTTGTCAATCATGCCGGCCACGATTTCAATGAGCCATGGGGATACAGGATCCTTTAAGGCGCCGGGGCGGAACTGCTCGATGAGCACAACCTCACCACTTTCCGGGTCAAAAGGAAGAATGGCTACGGCATCGGTACCGCGCTCAAAAATTATGCGGTCGAGAATACGGGTAGTGTGTCCGTTGAACTTGCGGTGGGAAACACGGTAGAGATCGAGGGCAAAACGCCTTTCGTACAGACGGGTCTGCTCGTGAACCTCGACATCCTTGATAGTAAAACGTGGAGCAGCCAGCTCGTCAAATCTGTCCATAAAAGAAAACACCTGATGATATAAAAACCCATGGGCACCCGGCAGGCGGTGCTGTCTGCGGCCCAGCGGCCCCTGCACATAGTCTGTGGCAGCACCAGATAACATGCACGGCTGTATCCGTGGTGCCCACACCTCTTTTGTGCGCAATATGGCCTGTCCTTACGCTGCGACCAGGTGCGCCCTCATGGCTACAGGGATGAACCCTGGCAAAGCTATTGTAACCTTAATTGTCAGGCGCGAAATGCTCCGACCGGTCCATATTGCAGCAATGCCGCACAGTTCACTTACTTTTGATAATTTCAGTCCCGCCCGCCCTCAAAAGTTGCAACCATCTGAGCCTGCCCCCAGGCCGGGCCATGGTCACAGACAGGCCGTAGTCCCGGACTGGCTATGGGCCAGGCAATGGCCCGGTGCCTGGTCACGGCCATGGCCCCGGCCGCCCGGCCGCTGCCGCAGCTGCCGGCTCTGGCGGCTGCGACGGCGGCGGGGCGTCACAGGCGGCTCAATTTGTTAAACTATGGACAGCGACAGCACAGCTGGTACTGAGCTGAGATCAAGGCAGCAGAAGATCAGAACCAATGGGGCTGTCAGTGCCGGTTATCAAATGAGGTAAACCATGTCCAAGATTGTTTTAAAGAATGCTACTGCTCTTACTGACAGTGGTTTCCGTCAGACAGAAATCCTGATTGAGGGCGATACCATTGCCCGTATTGAGCCTTCCATCAATGAAAAGGCCGATCGTGAGATTGACTGTACCGGCCAGCTGGTGCTGCCAGGTCTTATCGATGCCCACGTGCACTTCAGACAGCCTGGTCTTGAGCATAAGGGCACCATTGCCACTGAGTCCGTAGCTGCAGCTCTGGGCGGTGTGACTTCCTACATGGAAATGCCTAACACCAGCCCGTCCACCACCACTGTTGAGGCCCTGCATGACAAAAAGGCCATTGCCGCCCGTGACAGCATGGTCAATTACGCCTTCTATCTGGGCGCCGGTGAGAACAATCTTGAGGAGGTCAAGCGCGTTGACCCTCATGAAATTGCCGGTATCAAGATTTACATGGGCTCAACCACAGGCAATCTGCTGCTTGATGATGACAGCGCCCTTTATAAGATGTTTGAAGCCTCACCTGCTCTGGTAGCTACCCACTGCGAGGACAATGGCATCATAAACGCCAATACCGCCAGGGCAAAGGAAATGTACGGCGATGATATTCCTTTTGAAATGCATCCTGTAATCCGCAACCGCGACTGCTGCCTCAAGTCCTCAAAACTGGCCATTGAAGCTGCTCTGGCTACCAGAAAGCGCCTGCACATCATGCACCTGAGCTCAGCTGAGGAAGTAGCCATGATGGCTCAGTTTGCCCACGGTCCTTTACATGAGCGCCAGGTATCAGCCGAGGTCTGTATCCCTCACATGTTCTTCAACGACAGTGACTATCAGCGCCTCAAGGGCTTTTTAAAGTGCAACCCGGCCGTCAAGTTTGAGCGTGACCGTCAGGCCCTGCTCAAGGGACTGCGCACCGGTGTAATCTCCACTGTCGGCACCGATCACGCCCCTCATGAGCTGGCCGTCAAGAAGAGCGACAAGTACCTCAACGTGGCCTCAGGCCTGCCATCAGTGCAGTTCAGCCTCAATGTCATTTTTGAGCTGGCCCGCCGTCGCGAAATCAGCCTTGAAGAAGGCATAAAGGCCGCTACCATCAATGTGGCCGAGCGCTTTGGCATTGAAAAGCGCGGCGCCATCAAGGAAGGCTGGTTTGCCGATATCGCCATCATCGATCCGCGCGTTCACTACACCGTAACTCAGGATGACATTGCCTCCCTGTGCAAGTGGTCCCCAATGCTGGGCGAATCTTTCAGCTGCATGGTCACCCACACCATTGCCTCAGGCAATCTGGTAGTTGCTGACAGCAGGATTTGCTCAGAGCCGGGCAAGGCCATGGCCCTGCGTTTCAACCACTAAGAGCGCAGGCCCGCCGCCGCACTGACGCTGGCCTGGCGCAGCAGCGGCGTCGGGCCTGGCGCAGCCGGCCTGTCACAATCCTGCATGTCGGGCCGGTTCTGGCCTGTCAGAAAAGCAAAAGCCCTGAAGTCCACTTAAGGATTTCAGGGCTTTTGTTTTGGAGCCGGCCGACAGCCGGCTGTGGACACGGCCAGGCGCTGCCCAGGGGCCGTGAGGGCATGGGCAGCTTTGGGCCGTGAGGGGCTACAGGACTATGTAGCCAATCTTTCTGTAGACGTCATCGAGAGTCTTCTGAGCGCGCTCGGAGGCGGCTTCGGCGCCCTTTTTAAGCACTTCCCTCATATAGGCCTCGTCGCCACGGATTTGCTTATAGCGCTGCTGTACAGGCTCGAGCATGGCCACTACGGCCTCGCCTACTTCGGCCTTGAAGGTGCCGTACATGGAGCCCCTGAAGTGCTCAACGAGCTCACTGATATCGCGTCCGGTGGCGGCAGACATGAGCTCAAGCAGGTTGGATACGCCAGGCTTCTTATCCCAGTCGTAGGCAACTACAGGAGGGTCATCACTGTCGGTAACGGCGCTCTTGATCTTCTTGAGAATGGACTTTGGCTCCTCAAGAATGCGGATAACATTCTTTGGATTGTCATCGGACTTGGACATCTTCTTGCCCGGATCCTGAAGTGACATGACGCGTCCGCCGGCCTTTGGAATCAGGCCCTCAGGCAGGGTAAAGGTCTGACCGTAGATGCTGTTGAAGCGCTCGGCAATGTCACGGGTCAGCTCGATGTGCTGGCGCTGATCGTCACCTACAGGAATCTTCTTTGCCTGGTAGAGCAGGATGTCGGCAGCCATGAGCACAGGGTAGTTGAACAGACCTGCAGTGATATTGCTCTCATAGCGCTTGGCCTTGTCCTTGAACTGGGTCATGCGGTTGAGTTCACCTACCTGGGTGTAGCAGTTTAAGACCCAGCTGAGCTCAGTATGAGCTGGCACATGGGACTGCAGGAAGATGATGGACCTGGCCGGGTCAATACCGCAGGCCATGAAAACTGCCAGGGTATTGAGGGTAGTCTCACGCAGCATATCAGGATCCTGACGCACGGTGATGGCGTGCTGATCCACTACGCAGAAGATACAGTCGGACTCATCCTGCATTGGAACCCAGTTACGTAAGGAGCCAATATAATTTCCTATTGAGAGTTCTCCTGAAGGCTGGATGCCTGAAAAAATAATATCTTTGGCCATAAAAGGTTCCTGAACTGATACTGCCTCGCGGCAGGTTAAGGGCAGATGCGACAGGCACGCAAGGGGCGGCCTCAAGTGGGCCGCCCCTGTGCTTCAGACAGCCTGGCAGCTCACAGCTGTGAGCAGCCTTGCTGTCTGCCCTGTATGAATACTTATGATAACTGAGTGCTGACCTTATCCCGGCCCATGCACCTTAACAGGCAGGGATCAGGTCATCTGGCAGCCACAGAGCGGCCGTAGGCAGCCAGGGCCAGGCATGCGACTGCCTGTGCAGCAGCCGAATGGCACACCCTGGGTGGCCGTGGCAGCCCCAGGGTGGCCGTGGCGGGTCTAGGCCTGTCTTTCGGGCAGTGATTTGATGAGCTCGGTGAGCTGACCAAAGCTGTCAAAAAGGTAATCGGGATCGCAGGTGGTGCGCAGGTCAAAGCCGCCATCGTAGCCGTAGGTAAAGGCCACGCATGGCATGCCGGCGGCACGGGCTGCATTGACATCGGAGATGGAGTCACCCACCATCAGGGCGTCAGCAGGCTCTACGCCCAGCTCTCTGAGCACATGGTACAGAGGCTCAGGGGCAGGCTTGCGCTCCTTGAGTACCTCGCCGCCCAGAATGCCGCCCAGATAAGGAGTTAGCCCTGCGTAGCTCAGCAGCGGTACGGCATAGACATGAGGCTTGTTGGTTACCACGCCCAGCTTTATGCCATGGGCCTTAAACCACTCAAAGCCCTCGCGCACTCCCTCAAAAACCTCAAAGTCGGTGCTCAGACCACGGGTGTAGTGGCGGGAGAAAAGCTCGCGGGCCTGATTGAGCTGCTCCTCCGGAACTTCCTCGACCCTGACATCATGACGACCTAGGATAATGCGGCACAGCAGCATGTTAAGGCCATTGCCCACGTAATGACTCATGTTTTCCACGGAAGGAGGCTCAAGCCCCATATCACGGGCCACTGCTATGGCGGCAAGAGAAAGCTGCGGCAAAGTGTGCAGCAAAGTACCGTCAAGGTCAAACAAAATGGCCTTTGGCCTGAACTCCAGCTTCATACAAAACTCCTTACTGTACTGAAAACGGCCGGCGCGTGATGCCAGCCTGGGCAGCCGGCGCGTGATGCCAGCCTGGGCAGCCGGCGCATGCCGCTGCCGATGCAGGCCTGGTGCCTGCAAGCGGCAGCTGATCGGCTGCGCGGTGCTGAGCCTGATTATTATGCCATGGCCTGATGCAGGTTCTTAACTACCTGAGCGTAATCGTCCTTGTTAAAGAGGGCCGATCCGACCACAAAAAGCTCGGCACCGGCATCGGCACAGGCACGAATGGTATCAGGGGCTACGCCGCCATCGACCTCGATGCGGATGTCCCTGCCGGCACGCTGAGCCATGGCCTTGACGTCGGCAATCTTCTTCATCATGGAAGGAATAAGCTTCTGGCCGCCAAAGCCTGGGTTTACGGTCATGATGAGCACGAAATCAAGGCGCTCCCACAGATAGTCAAGGCAGGAGATATCGGTGCCTGGATTGAACACCAGTCCGGCCTGACAGCCCTGCTCACGGATAAAGGACAGATAGCGATCCACATGAGGGGTGGCCTCAGGATGGAAGGAAATCATGGAGGCACCGGCACGGGCATAATCAGTAAGAATCTTGTCATTAATCGGGTCAACCATGAGGTGCACATCAAGCACGGCCTCAGGGAAACGGCCTCTGATAGCCTTGAGCAGATCAGGACCAAAGGTCAGATTCTGCACAAAGTGGTAGTCCATAACATCAAAGTGGATGATATCGACACCGGCATCCAGAGCCTTTTGAATGTCATTGCCCAGATCCAGAAGATCGGCTGCCAGAATGGAGCCGGCGATTAAATGCTTCTTTTCCATAATTTAAAAATGTCAGGTAAGCAGAGCCTCAGAGCTCTGAGAGCCCGATTATTCAGGCCAAACAAAAAAGTAAAAGGAAGTTACTGCAGGGCCGGGGCGTCCAGCCACGGCTGCATGCACAGTGCGCCGCAGCGCAGCTGTGCTGTGCTGTGCTGCAGGCCGGGGAGGCCGGCCACGGCTGCAGACCTGGTGCGGCCCAGGTCCTGGCAAGTATAAAGGCCCTGCACCGCAGCGCAGTTACGCTGCAGCACAGGGCCCATATGTCGGTTCAGGTTACATAAGTTCCTGAATTACTGTCTGATTTCGGCCTTGGCATCGGACACGCGCTTGGCAAAAGGAGTAGCTCCCTGAGACACAGTGCGTGGGATGTTGCGGGCGGCAGCCATGGCTTCCTCGCGTGAACCGAAGTCACCGGCCATGAGAATGAACCATGGGCGGCCATTACGGGAGCTTGGCACAATCCAGTAGTGACCGGACAGGCCACGGGCAGCGGCGGCCACATTGGCGCGGTTGGAGCCGGAAACAATCTGAACTGTGTAGCGGCCGTCTGGCAGATTACGCAGCTGGTCGATTGTAGCCTCAGTGCCGTTGCCATTGTGAACAGGGGCGGCAGCAGCCGGCTGACGGGCGGCGGCCTGCTGGCGCTGCTCATCTGCAAGGCTGATGACCTGACCTGCACGTAATGGAGGACGGGCCGGCTGAGCTGGCTGGGCAGGCTGGGCCGGACGCTGAGCGGCTGCCTGCTGGGCTGCCTGCTGGGCAGCTTTCTGAGCTGCAGCCTGCTGGGCAGCTTTTTGCTCAGCTGCCTTCTTCTGGGCAGCCTGCTGGGCGGCCAGCTGACGGTCAGCCTCTTCCATGGCAGCCTTCTGGGCAGCCAGCTGAGCTGCCCTCTGAGCCTGGGCACGATCCTGGTTTAACTTGTCCATGGCAGCCTGCTCAAGGGCAGCGCGGTCAGCAGGATTGTGAGGTGGCTGACGGTTTGCCTGGGCGGCAGCCTGCTGAGCGGCCTGCTGGGCTGCCAGAGCCTGCTGGGCGGCCTGCTGAGCAGCCAGCTTCTGCTGGAGCTCCTGCTGGCTTACCACAGGTGGAGCAACTATATGGGTAATCTGACCCTGGGCATTGGCATCAACATGGTTGAAATTGTCGCCACGGCGCAGGACAGGAATGGCAGGTTTGGCAGGAGCCTGCTGCTGAGCTACAGATCCTCCCACTCCCCGGGGATAGGCAGAGCCATTGGCTCCGCCTTCTATTTTTTCAAGCTCTTTGCCTGAGAGGGTTACGGAATGTTCGGTCTTTGGAGCTGCAGCTTCGGCATCAATACCGCCTGGCACGCCCTGAGGGAGCACGCCTTCATCTGAATCAAGGCCCTTGAAGTCCTCAGGACCATTGTTGAGCACCAGGCCCTCGCCATTGGCTACCACAGACTGAGCAGGACGGCTGCTCTCATCATCGGATCCAAAGAGGCTGCCTCCAAGGAAGATTGGGATAAGGCAGGCGACCACGATGATAATGCAGACAATGGTGACGAAAATACCTACTGAGCTGCTCTTTTTCTTTGCTTTAGGCGCATTGACCTTGCCGCCTGAGCGGCCTCTGTCATTGCTTACCGATGGCGTGGTCGGATCCTTCATGAGTTTCTCCGTTATTGAAATAATCTGGCTGATATTTCCTTTGGCCGCTGCCAGAGCGTCCGGCAGCTTGTTGGAAATGGCATTGTAAATGCGCATGGTATTCTGCAGCGCAAACATGTGACGCGAGAGCACCATGGCTTCCTGGATGTTCAGCGGCGGTATCTGCATGGCCAGCACTTCGGCCTTGCCTGCATAGTAACTGACCTTTTCCTCGGCCCACAGCGGGTGACAGACGAGCACAAAGGCAAAACGTCCCTGACCTGCAAACTGCTCATGAAGAGCCAGCAGCTCGTTGTAGAAAGAAGATACTACACTGTCGATGTCATCAACGACTACAAGAATCTTGTGATTGTAGGGAATGTGGGCCTTTTGCAGAGCATCTGCCAGATTGATGTCAGTATCGAACTGACCGCTGGGCAGCATCTGCTGTAAAAAGAGCTCACGCAGTCTCTGCAGTGCCATGTCCTTGTGGCAGGGAATAAAGACGGCACGCATTCTGGAGTCAGTCTCGTTGACTATCTGCTCACAGACTACGGTACGTCCTGAACCGCTGTCACCGGACAGAAGAATAAAACTTTCGTTGGCAACTACATTATTTACCAGTTCCCGACAAAATCGCTTTTGACTTTCTAAAGAGGCAAGTGCTTCTATGTCCACGGTCGTTTCCTTGTTCCATCCCTGCCACGCAGGCTCTGCCCGGCACGACCGCCACCACAGGCGGGGCTGTGCAGGTTCATTCCATGCTGCAGGCTGCATCAAAGATGCACTCTGCCCGGCAGGTACCGGGGTTAAGGCTCCTTAAGTTACGGACAGCAAGTCAGCACCAGCGAGGCTCAAAAGCACCACTGGAGCGGCGGCCCGTTGTCTGTCCAGGTCCCACAAGAGGCCCCGGGCAGAAACCACCAGAGAGAATTGGGGTGCACAAAATCACCATCTCCACCATCTTAACTAATGAATATTAATCAGGATATGGAGCTTGTTTATCCCTGCAATTTTAGCCTGGAAAACGGCCTTTGCCAAAAGTTATAACAACAAAAGACCAGGGTCCGGCCGCACTGTCCGGGGCGTCATCAGCGTCCCGGCACGGCCGGGCGCCCCCTTGCGCCATGGGCCCGGACGGAGACCGGGCGGGCGCCCAGGCCTCAGCCCTGCTCATGCAGGGCCGGGCCAGGCATGGCCAGGCCTGTCAGGGCAGGGCCAGGCTGGATATGGCCTGTCAGGTCAGGGAGCGGTACTGGTTGATAAGGTCGATAATGAGCTCGTCGTCAAGATCGTTGCACACAAAGCTCCTGCCAATACACTGAGGTATTACGTAGTTGATGCGGCCTGCCTTGACCTTTTTGTCATGACGCATGTGGGCAATGAAGTCAGCGCCCGTCAGTTCTGCAGGGACAGCCTGAGGCAGACCGTAGCGTGGCAGTATGTCTCTTATCTGCAGCCACTGCTGCTCACTCATGCCTTTGCCTGTCTTATATGAGACAAAGGCGGCTATGGCCATGCCCACAGCAACGGCCTCGCCGTGAAGCCAGGTACCAAAGCCCATGCCCACCTCAATGGCATGACCAAAGGTATGACCGTAGTTGAGCAGGGCACGCATGCCATGCTCCTTTTCATCCTGGGAAACTACATGGGCCTTCCACTCACAGCAGCGCCTGACCACATAAGACTGATCAAGCCCGGCAAAACCTGATGCCCTGTTGAGGTAATCAAAAAATTCCTGGTCGAGAATCACGCCATATTTGATGACCTCGGCCATACCGGCGGCAATCTCACGCTCAGGCAGGGTTTTGAGCATGTCCAGATCGGCTATGACCACCTTTGGCTGGTAAAAGGCGCCAATCATGTTCTTGCCGGCCGGATGGTTAATGGCTGTCTTGCCGCCTACCGAGGAGTCCACCATGGCAAGCAGTGTGGTCGGTACCTGAACAAAGTCCACGCCACGCTGATAGGTGGCGGCCGCAAAGCCGGTCATATCACCCACCACACCGCCACCAAGGGCCAGCAGCACGCAGTCACGACCAAGGCCGGCACTGAGCAGATCAGTCATGATCTGCATGTAGCTGTTCATGTCCTTATGGCTCTCGCCATCGGTAAGAATGCAGCTGCGGCAGACAAAATCATGCTCCTCAAGCTGTTTCTGTACTTTTTCCAGGTATAGCGGTGCCACAATATCATTAGTGACAATCATAATGTCACGACGCTCTGGCAGAGCCTGTCTTACCAGGGCTCCCACATCAAGACCGTGGCCGATGGCAATATCGTAGGAATGATCCCCAAGGGCAATATGAACTTTATCCATCAAAAGGCTCCTTACACTTAATTGGGCACAGGTACAGGTCACGCGCCGTCAGCATGGCTGACGCCGCTGACCGGCAGCGGCTGCCCGGCCGGGCAGCTACAGCTGGTGCGGGCTCAGGGCCTGCAGGCAGCGCTGCACTATGTTGTCAATGCTGTCATCAGTATCGATTACGGCCAGGGCAATTGAGCGGTACAGAGGATCGCGCTGAGCAAAGAGCTCGCTCAGGCGGCCCCTGATGTCCTGAACATGAATCATGGGACGGTTCTGGTCATGACGTACGCGCTCATACTGATGCTCCACATCAAGATGCAGATACAGGCACAGGCTGTGCGCAGCTATCAGGGCGCGGCTGTCCTCGCGGCCGGCCACACCGCCGCCACCTGCAATGACAGCAGGCAGCTGCGCCGGCCTGACTATATGCTCAGGGCAAAAGCTTTCATCGAGCAGGCTGCGCAGACAGTCATGTTCAAGCTCACGAAAGAAAGGCTCGCCCTTGGAGGCAAAGATGTCGGGAATGGACATGTGAGCCTGCTCGATTATGTAATCGTCATGATCAAGAAAGCTGCCATTGATACTCTGGGCCAGCCTGCGGCCAATGGTAGTCTTGCCGGCGCCCATGGGGCCTACCAGAAATACCGGCCGGTCAAATCTCATACAGTCATCTCCTCTGTCATCGGCGGCCTGTCCCGGGACGCCGCTTACACGCCCGTCAGGGCCGGGCGCGCGCGTCGCAGCTGCAGCCGCAGCTGCAGCAGCTGATGCCGCCGCCGGGGCCATGCCCTGCTGGGCCAGGTGGCTGCATCAGCATAAGGCACCGGGACGGGACTTGCCCATAGTCATGAGAGTCTTGCACCAGTTAAGAGCAGGACCCGGGGCTGTATCCTGGCACCAGCGGCCTGTGCAGCGCGACAAGTGCGGACCGGGGCCGGGGCCGCTGCCCTGGCGCGGCTCTGCCCGTGCCCTGGCTGCTGCCCTGCCGCCGCCGGAGGCATGGGCGATGGCGGGAAAATGGCGCCGGGGCCTGTATCGATGCGGGACGAAAATTGCATGGTTAAGACCTTATTTTGCTAAAATATAGAGTTCACATTATTTTTTGCAAGGAGCAAAGTGGTGTTTTCTAAAGCTATCAGGATTGCAAGAGCAGTCTTCTGGGCCGGTCTCTTCGGTGCTGCCCTGTCAGGCGGCGTCGTTGCGGCGGGCTATTACTCCACCCTGGAGGAACTGCCTGACGTTGAGGAACTCAAGCACGTAAGCTTTGAAACTCCGATGAAGATCTACACCAGTGACGGCAAGTTAATTGGTGAGTTCGGCGAGCACAAGCGTATTCCTGTCGATCTCAACGAGATCCCGGAAAAGATGCAGCAGGCTTTCCTTGCCATTGAAGATTCCCGTTTCTACGAGCACTCGGGCATTGACCCTGTTGGTATTTTACGTGCCGTGGTGGTAGCTGCCACCTCAGGCGGTGCCTCCCAGGGTGCCTCCACCATTACCCAGCAGGTAGCCCGTAACTTCTTCTTAACCCGTGACCGTACCCTTGAGCGCAAGATCAAGGAAGTGTTCATTGCCTGGCGTATTGAGCAGGTACTGTCCAAAGAGGAAATTCTCGAACTCTATCTGAACAAGATTGCACTGGGCCACCGCTCCTATGGCGTAGTTGCAGCTGCTCAGACCTATTATGGCAAGGCCCTCAAGGATCTGACCCTGGCTGAAATCGCCACCATTGCCGGTCTGCCAAAGGCCCCTTCCACCTTAAACCCTATTACCAGCCCAACGCGCGCCAAGGACCGCCGTCATCTGGTGCTCCAGCGTATGCTCACCCTGGGCTATATCACCCCTGAAGAGTTTGAAACAGCTGACGCCGCTCCGTCACGAGCCTTCTTCCACTCAGCCCCTCTTGAGGCCTATGCCCCATATGTAGCTGAAGAGGCCCGTCAGGCTGTGATAGCCAAATATGGCGAAAACGCCTATATCAAAGGCTTTAAGATCTACACCACTGTAGATTCACGCTTCCAGGAATTTGCCCACGACGCTATTTTCAGCTCTCTTACCGCTTACGATGTGCGCCATGGCTACCGTGGTCCGCTGTATAACATTTATGACCCGACCCGTGGTCTGCGCGGCAGCGAAAGACAGCCAGTGGCTAAAAACGGTACCAATGCCGGCGCCAATAACGGTGTCATTATCAAGGCCCGCCTGGAGCTGGCCCAGCAGCTGAGCGCCCAGAAGCGCAGCTATACCTACCGTGATCTCATCGCCGGTGTGGAAAACAACAATCCGCTGGCTGCCCGCATTGCCGAGGTTAATGCCAGTCTTGATTATGATGCCACCATGGACATACTGCGCCGTGAAAACAAATTGCGCAGCATTGATCCGGCCCTGGTGCTCACAGTTGATGATGAAAACCGTACTGCCACTGTGCTTACCCCCAAGGGCGAGCAGAAGCTGCTTACCTGGGAGGGCATGTCATGGGCCCGCGAATTTGTCACTGACAGAAAGCAGGGCGAACTGCCCTCACTGCCAGGTCAGTTCCTCATTGCCGGCGACATTATCTATACCTACGTAAAGACCATAGAGCCTAAAGAGGGCAGCAAGGATACGCAGCCGCGTGAAGTGCTGATGCTCACTCAGATACCTGATGTTGAGGCCGCGCTCATTTCCCTTGATCCTAAGAGCGGTGCCGTACTGGCCATGGCCGGCGGTTTTGACTTTGAAAAGAGCAAGTTCAACCGCACCACCCAGCTGCTGCGTCAGACCGGCTCAAGCTTCAAGCCATTTATCTACTCATCGGCCATAGCCTACGGTATAGCCCTGAACTCGGTTATTCCTGATGAGCCAATCAAGACCTGGGACATAGGCTCACGCAGCTGGTGGCAGCCACGTAACTCACCAAACCGCTTTGACGGTCTGATGACCATACGTGAGGGTCTGGCCCGCTCCAAGAACTCCATTGCTATCCGCACCATACGTCATGTGGGCGTGCCTAATGCCGTAGAGCACCTGCGCAAATTCAACATCATGGTGCCAAAGTTCCAGCAAAGTGAGTCCATGGCTCTTGGTTCTGTAGAGCTTACTCCTCTGCAAATGGCCACAGCCTATTCGGCCTTTGCCAATGGCGGCTATAAGATCACTCCGCATCTTATTGAGCGCATTGAGCTTGATAACGGTCAGGAGCTGTATCGCGCCTATCCAAAGATTGCTGATCACACTTTGCCAGATGCCATTGAAAACGCCATTTCCATGCAGTTCCGCAGGAATTACAAGCCAAATGCCCGTGACCTTGCGCTGGCCACCTTCGTCAATAAGCCTGAGATGACTGTGTTCCCAAATCTCAACCGTGATTTTTACGATCCGGCCGAGTATCTGGCCCAGGCCGTTTATGAGGGCAACCAGGCAAATCTGGACAATTCCCAGGCTCCATCGCAAATCCAGGCTGCCAACCAGATTCAGGGCATGGACAGAGTTGAAGGTCCGGATCCTGACGGCCAGCAGCCAGGCCCTGAGGGCGCCGCCGGCGCCCCGGGCATGGAGGGCACTGATGCCGCCGGCATGGCCGGAGCTACTGGCAATGAGAACATAGCTGTGCCTTTTGCCGTCGCTCAGAACGATGCTGCCGGACAGGGTCCGGCTGTAGTAAAGCCGGGCAACACCGCCTCTGTTTCTGTAGCCGCCCTTGCTGATCTTGACAGCCTTGGCAACCCTGACAGCCCGTACAAGACTGCACCGCAGATCTTAAGTCACGGCCATGCCTATCTGGTGGCCTCGCTTATGAGGTCCAATGTCTATGGCGGCAAGGGTCTTAACGGTCCTTACTACGGTACCGGCGCCAAGGCCGCACGCATGACTGATCGTAATGACATTCATGCCAAGACCGGTACTACCAATAATGTCCATGACGCCTGGTTCTCAGGCTTTAATGGCAATATGGTGGTTACTGCCTGGGTAGGCTTTGATAATGACCGTGACCTTGGTTATACCCGCGCCATTGGTTCAGAAAGTGGTGGTGCTACTGCGCTGCCAATGTTCTCAAACTTCTTCAAACGCGCTCAGGAGGGTCTGCCTTCAGCTGACATTCCACGCCCTTATGGTCTTACCTGGACCAGTAACCGCGAGATTGCCGAGCCGGCCATTCCAGGCATGATCGTTATCGACGATGGCTCCAGCGCAAAGAGCATTCGCAACACCGGTATCGACAGCTCCAACGTCGATACTGAAGGCGAAATCTTCTAAGCGCCGCCAGCATTGCGCCAGCGGCGCCCCAATAAAGCAGCCCGATCCCCACAGGATCGGGCTGTTTTTTTTTCAGGGCAGCTAAAGGGCCGCCCCCTGCTGGTAATATCATTAAAGGACAGCCGCCCCGCCGACGCCTGCGCCGGCGCTGGCCCGGTACCGGGCCGGGCGGCTGCACATGCTCAAAACCGCCTGGGCCCTGCTGTGAGGCCCGGGACAGGCAGCGGCGCAGCGCAGCCGGCACCACGGGCGCTGGTACGCTGTGACCAGGCTCAGCCGGGCTGCGCAGGCTGAGCCGGCTGTGATACTGCCTTTTTATCTTCCGCCGTGAAAGGATACTGACGATGCTCCACCACCTCGTCCACTCCCATTATGACCTTACTGTGATTGTTCCTGTTTTCAATGAAGAGGAGAGTCTGCCGCGCCTGTATGAGGCTCTGCGTGAGTATCAGCGCAAGTGCTCGGTAAAGGTATGCTTTCTGGTGGTCAATGACGGATCAGAGGATCGCTCTCTTACCATCATCAAGGAAAATTCCAATGCTCTGCACGGCTTTTTCTATATCTCTCTGGTCAGCCGCTGCGGCCTTACCGGTGCCTTAAAGGCCGGCTTTGAGCATACCCAGACAAAGTGGGCCGGCTATATCGATGCCGATCTGCAGACCTTTCCTGATGACTTTGAGCTGCTGCTGGCCAGAAGGCATGAGGGCGATTTAATCTGCGGCATCAGAGCCCGGCGCAGCGACAGCCTGTCCAAACGTATTCAGTCACGCCTTGCCAACAAAATCCGCAATGCCATTACCCACGATGGCATGAGCGATACCAACTGCCCGCTCAAGATAATTAAAAGCGACCTTGCCCGCTCCCTGCCTCTGTTCTCGGGCATGCACCGTTTCCTGCCCGCCCTGACCCTGCTCACGGGCCATAAGGTAGTAGCCGTAAAGGTACGCCATCAGCAGCGCTATCACGGCAAGTCCAAATTCAATTTCTTCAACCGCGCCTTTTCCGGAGCCTGTGATTTGCTGGCCTTTATCTGGATGCGCCGCCGCTATACAGCCCCTGTTGCAGGGGACAATAATCTTGCCTGTGCCGTGCCGCCAAAGAAGCAGCAATAATGATAAAATTGGCCATGACAACGTTTGCCGTCAGCTGCCCTTTCAGGCGCCCGCCCCACAGGAGCACAGGCCCCCATTCCCTGCAGGCAGGTCCATAAGCTGGCCTGCCGCCCGGCCCGTATTCTGGCCTGCCGCCCGGTCCGGCCGGTCGGCCATGACAGGGCCGGCCCTGCCCGCACTGCCCTGCGCTGAGCGCTCATCGCCCCGGCCTTAAGCCCGGCATTTTCCCACCCCATGCTGCAAAATCACGCCCGCCCTGCCCACAGGCCAGGCGGCCGCTGCCCTGCCTGCCAGGACTCATACCTGACAGCGCAGCCGGTCCGGCCCCTTAAACCTCAGGTCATGGCGCGCCCCGGCATGCCTGCGCATCACTGCACCGGCCTGCCTCCACGGAAATCACCAGGGAAATGCCCGGCCCCATCAGGCCCGCACCTGCGCCTGCCCCGGCCTGCGTCTTCGTCCGCGCACGCGCATGTGGCCCTGGCAGCTGCGCCCGCCCCTGCCGGGAGGCCGGGGCGGCGCAGGCCTGAAGACGGGACTGGCATGACAGTGCTGCTGCGGCAGCTGATGACGGCATCAACCTTACTTTTTTCCGGGTGTACCTTTATGGCCATCACTTCTTCTCACAAGCAGCTTATCAACTCCAACCGCATTGCCTTTTTAATAGCCGGTTTCTGTGTTGCAGCATGGGCTCCCATGATTCCCTATATCAAGGACCGCTTTGCCCTTAATGAAAACGATCTGGGACTGCTGCTGCTGTGCATGGGCATAGGATCCTTTGTTTCCATGCCTACCTCAGGCTATTTCAGCTCGCGCTTTGGCTGCCGTGCTCCCATTTACTTTGCCGCCTTTGCCGTAGCTGCCTGTCTTGCCCTCATTCCCTTTGTCACCAGTATTTATCTGCTGGCGGCCATACTCTTTATCATGGGCACCAATTCGGTAATACTCGATGTGGTGGCCAATATCAACGCGGCCCTGGTAGAGCAGCGCACCGAACTTAACGTCATGTCCGGCCTGCACGGCCTGTACAGCGTAGGCGGCTTCACAGGCTCCCTGAGCGTTACCTTCCTGCTGTCCATCAACTTTCCCTTTGCCTTTACCGGTATCTACGCAGCGGCCATTCTGGTGGTCCTGATGATAACCGGCGGCCGCCACCTCTTCACCACCGTCCACCTGCCTGATACCGGCGCCTCCGACGGCGCTGCGGCCGCCCCTGCTGACCGGGCCGCCGCTCCGGCTGACGGAGCAGCAGGCCAGGCGGGCGCCAGCGCCCGTGCGGCTGCCCCAAAAGGCGGCGTGATGAGTCACTACACTCACCCTACGGTCCTGCTTATCGGCCTGATGTGCTTTATCATGTTTATGACCGAGGGATCCATGCTCGACTGGTCAGGTGTATTCCTCAACTCTGAGCGCGGGGTGTCTCTTGAGCATGCCGGTTACGGCTTTGCAGCCTTTACAATTACCATGACCATTTTCCGTCTGACTGGCGATCGCATTGTCAGCGCCCTTGGTCGTGGCCGTGTCATTATCTTTGGCACTCTCTTTATTGTGGCAGGCTACCTTACTGCTATTCTTATCCCTTATCCTGCCGCTGCCTTTGTCGGCTTTGCCCTCATTGGTGTGGGCGCCTCCAATGTAGTACCACAGCTGGTCTCCATTACCGCCCGCATTAAGGAAGTACCGCCCCATATCTCAGTAACCGTGGTCAATGCCGTAGGCTTTTCCGGCGTTCTCATTGGTCCGGCCGTGATTGGCTTTATGGCCCATCACATTACCCTGCCTTACACCTACGCTGTTCAGGCAGCCGGAGTGCTCTGTGTCACCGTCATGGCCATCATGCTCATCAAAAAGCTCAAAAGCAATCCGGCCTCAGGGCTGACCTCAGCCCCGGCTGCGGCCCCGGCTGACGCCGCCGCCTCAGCAGCAGGCTCAGCAGCAGCCACCGGCGTAAGCCCAGCCCCTGCCCAGACCGTCAGCTCCGCCGGCACCACTGCCAGCAGCGGTGAGCACTAAGGCAGGTCCAGCCAGGCTGACCTTAATCCCGGCCTGTTAAGTCCGGCCCATAAGACGCGGGGCCCGTCATTGACCATGACGGGCCCCGTTTGATTATGAGCGCCAGAACAGTACCAGCCCGGCCTGAGCTGCATGCAGACCAGTCAGGCCACTGCACTAGTTCAGCCTGGCGCCTGCATCAGACCACAGTCTGCGACTTCATCAGACTGAGCCAACGCCTGACTCTGCATCAGAGCAGTGTCTGTAACTGTGTCAGCCTGGCATCTGCAGCTGTCGGGCCTGCAGGCCTGGCATGGCCTGGCCTGGCCCGGCCTGGTAATGTCACTTGCGACCGTAGTAGCCCAGATACCACTGGTAAAAGCGCGTCAGGCCCTCTTTGAGGGTGGTATGGGGACGGAAGTGGTACTTTTCCATGAGGCGGCTGACATCGGCCCAGGTCTGGTCCACATCGCCCAGCTGCTTGTCATCGAGTATGACCTGGGCCCTGATTCCGGATATTTCCTCCAGGGTGGAGACAAAGTCCCCAAGATCCACAGGTGAGCCATTGCCTATGTTGAAGACATCAAAAGGAATGGCGCTGCCTGACTGATCGGGGCCCTGAGCAATGGCGGCTATGCCTTCGACTATATCGTCAATATAGGTGTAGTCGCGGCGCTGTCTGCCGTGGTTGAACAGATGAATGGGCTGACCTGAGTGGAGCTTGCGGGTAAAGATAAAGGGCGCCATGTCCGGACGGCCAAAGGGACCGTAGACAGTGAAAAAGCGCAGGGCGATGCTGTCTATTTTGAACAGTGAGGCATAGGTGCGGGCCAGGGTCTCGTCTATTTTCTTGGTAGCGGCATACACGGAGACAGGATTGATGTCAGTATTGCTCTCAGAAAAAGGCACCTCAGAGCACTCACCATAGACAGAGGAGGAGCTGGCAAAGATAAGACGCGGGCATTTGACTGTACTGTCATGCTCTGCCTTGAGCTTAAGCTCACGCAGGGACTCCAGGATATTGAAAAAGCCGGTGACATTGGAGGCCATATACTGATCGGGAATGCTTGAGGACAGACGCACTCCGGCAAGGGCTGCAAGATTGATAATAAGGTCAAAGCCGCCCTCAGCTATGAGATTGCCCACAGCATTGCGATCGCACAGGTCCATAAGACAGAAGGTCAGACACTCAGAGCTTACCGGCTGACCTGATTTGAGATGATCAGCCTCAAGCGAGCCCAGATGCAGACCAAGCTCGGACAGTCTGTCGATTTTAAGGGACTGCTCATAGGTGATACCTGAGAGATTATCAATACCCGTTATCTCATGTTCAGAGCACAGTCTGCGGCACAGATGCATGCCTATAAAACCGGCCACACCGGTAATAAGAATCTTCAAGATCCTTTCCTCTTAGATTGAGTAAGCCCCGGTATGCCCCCGGGAAACCACCAGTTCCCGTAAGGCATCTTACAGTACTGAAAGCCCTGTATTGCGCAACTGAAGAAGAGCCGGGCAGACCATGCAATGTGCATAAGTCCATAAAGCGCCGGGCTCCTTGCCCTGGTACAGGAGCACTGTCCCTGATCCCCAGGTCATGGCCATGTGGGGGCACTGTATCTGCCCCCGGATCATGGCCCTGTGGGGCCACGGCCCTATATGGCTACGGCCGTATGGGGAACGGTCGTAAGGGGCACAGTCCACTGCAGGCGTGCCTCTGGCACGTGCCCTGGTACCTGCTCCAGCACTCTGGGAATAAGCCTGGGCGGGCCTTGCTGCCTGATAATATTCAGCTGAGGATCTTAACTGTAAAAGGACGGATATTCACACAAAATTTCGTGCGACTACGAAAAAAGCCGTACAGCTGCTGCCGTACGGCTTTTTTGTGAGCCTGACTTTATCTCAGGTGCTGCTCATCGTGGCGTATGACCAGCTGCTCGGGAGCGCCCTTGTCATCATCTGACTCCGTGGCTTTCTGATCTTCATCCTTGTTATCAATCTCAAGGTACTGCGGCAGAGTATCGACATCACTGCTGGAGCTATTGAGATTGAGGGTGTTGTCAGCCGGTGCAGCGGGCAGAATCAGACTGTCGCCAATCATAAAGGCACCACGCTCACGCATCTTCTGTGCAAGGTCAGGTCTTTCCTTAATACCCTTGCGGCTTAAGACCACATTGGCCTGCTGCTCAAAGCAGCGGTCCATGTCGGCAGCCACCTGATTGACAGTGATACGTTTATCGTAGAAGTGCAAATCAATGCCATGCTTCATACGCAGTATACAGGTCTCAGGGGAGCCGCCCTCATCAATGGCCTTTGTGACGGCCCGGGCAATCTCTCCTGCACCAATGAAGCTGTTGAGATGAGGCATGGCAAGTCCGGCAAAGAACACAAAGCCCAGGGTTCCTGCTCCTATGGCAGCCACTGAGAAGATAAACAGACGGCTTAACAGGAAGAACAGGGCAATAAGGCTGGCAAAGCACAGCACACCAAAGGCTACGCCTATGACAGGATGCTGCAGATGGAGCACTTTGTCGTACATGACGAAATAGGCCGGGAAGAGCAGCATGTAGACAATTGCCGGCAGCATCATGGACAGGGTAAGCAGCAGCGGGATGCGGGTACGCTCGCTTACTGTGCTGATACCGGCAAGGAAGTAACCGTTACCGATAATTTCCACACCACGGTGACCGGCATTGCGCGGACGCTTTTCCAGTTTCTCAGCAATGATGGCGGCTACACGGGAGCGCACGCGGGCAGCATCAATAAGTCCCTCATCTGAGACGCTGCTTTTAGCCTCGCTGCGCTCAGCAACACTGTCATCATGATGCTCCTCATCCTGAGGTTCATTGGCGGCGGTAATGCGGCGTGCCGATCCCCTGAGCTCAAAGCCGCTGTCAGGGCCTGACAGGGCCCCTGAGGCCATTATGTCCGATGCCGATGGATGCATGGAGGCCGCAGGACAGATGACTGTTGTGCCCGGTGTAACAGTGCTCTTTGCTACAGGAGCATCATGCACATCAGGCATGGTGGTAACACTGACCTTAAGCTCACCTGGTTTGAGATCAGTACCACTGTCCTTTAAAGCCTGCTCATGGGCTGCAAAGGCAGCCTCGACAGCAGCGGCGGCAGCACTTTCAAAAGCGGCATCGTCCTTAAGCTCGACGCGTTCACCGCCTGCCCCAGCCTCAGCAGCACCATTATCCTCACTCTCAGCATCACTGCCTGCACGCCCGGAAGCCTTACTGTCCATGACAGCATGAGCTGAGGACAGGGCTGCGGCGTCCTGGGATGCTGCGGCACTGTCAGACTCATCTGCCTGAGATAAGGCAGCAGCGTCAGCACTCTGTGATGGAACAGTCACATCAGCTTCAGCTGCGGCACTGCCTGACTCAGAAAGGGCGGTTTCAGCCCTCTCATCAGTTGAGGTAACAGTCAGAGCACTGTCGCTGCTAAGGGATGAGCCGGCATCGGCCTGTAGGGCGATGGCTTCGGCCTGTGTGGCGCTGGACGCGCCCTGTGAGGCAGTGGTAACACTTAAGGAGGTATTGTCCTCGCTGTGAGCTGAAGATTCACTGCTCTGGGATGAACTGTCATCACTCAGGTATGAGCCGGCATTGACCTGTGTTGAGCTGACATCGGCCTGTGTGGCGCTGGTCGCGCTCTGTGAGGCAGTGGTAACACTTAAGGAGGTATTGCCCTCGCTGTGAGCTGCAGATTCACTGCTCTGGGATGAACTGTCATCACTTACAGCTGAAATGGCATCAGCGGCGCGGGCGGCTGCTGCGACAGAGCCTTCATGGCTGTCGGAGGCAGACACATAGCTCTCTGCTGACTGGTCTTGAGAATCAGAGGCGCCATGTGAGGCAGCAGCTGTGCTTTCAGCCTTACTGTCCTGAGCGCCTTCACCACTGGCGGCGCTGTTGTCCCCGGCACTGACAGTATCAGAGGCAGATGCCGAGGCAGTAAGGTCAGCACCGTTTTCACCACTGCAGGAGAGAGCAGCGGAGCTCACTTCAGCGCTGCTATGGTCCTGTTCATCACTGTCAGAGTCAGTTGACTGGGCGGCACTGTCAGCAGTGCTTGCAGTGCTTGCAGACTCTGAGGCAGTCTGATCCGGGGCATCAGCAGGATTAGAGGCATCGGAGGCCTCAGAGGAGCTCTGAGCAGCCTGGGCGTCTTCAGAATGTGAATCTGAAGCCATGTCACTGCTCTGTGGGTCAGCAGCACCCTGAGAGGCGCACTGCTCCTCAGCCGCCGCCTGAGTGGCGCTGGAGCTGACCTCACTTTCGGTATGCCCGGCAGTATCGGCACTGTCCTGAGATGACTCAGCCCTGGCGGCGTCGCTGCTGGCAGTAGAGTTAAGGACGGAGTCAGTATTCTTATCCTGGACGGCAGAACTGTCGGACTCAGTATGAGCTGTGCCGGTAGCGTTAGAGGAGTCAGCATGGGACTGAGTATTCTCTGAAGAGATGCTCCTGTCCTTTGTATCAGCTGACAGGTCCCTGTCCTCACTGAACTTACAGTCTGAAGGCTCAGATGCCTTTGAGAGGTCCTTTAAACTGCGGGAGCTCTTTTCGCTGGCGCTTTCAACCTCAAGGGCATGGTGGTCAGCAGCCAGAATACCGGACAGGCGGCTGGCCAGACGTGAGGCACCGTGCTTCTTACCAGCAGAGCTCTCCTTATCATCACCCTCAGGCTCATCAAGCTTTCCGGCACGCCAGGCCTCGAGGCGCTGCGCAGCACGGAAGTCAGCTACCTTCTTCCAGTCAGGCTTTTTGCGATCTTCCTCTTCAGTAGCGCTTTCATTGGATGCTACCAGCTTGCCCTTACTGTCACGCAGTGCGGCCAGAGCAGCGCCCGAAGAGACGCTGTCACTGTCGGCCTTTGATGAAGCAGACTCATCAGAGGCAGGACTATGGGTACTCTCCCCGGTCTGTAAGTCATGGGAAGTAACTGAGGACAGATCAGTATCTGACTTGAGGCCAGTCTCTGACTTCAGGTCAGTATCTGACCTGAACTCACTGCTCTCAGAGGATGCACCTGAGCCACTTAAGTCCTGGCCCTGAGAGTCAGGGGATGAACTGCCAGTATGAAGGTCAGTATCCAGGGCGCCGCCTGCCTCGGCCTCGGCTGCTCCCTCGACCACGCTGGTGCGCAGTGAGGTCAGGGCCATGGCGCGGGCGGTATTGGCCGCACGCACCTCGGCAAGAGCTGTTTCCTCAGCCTGTATGCGGGTCTGAATCTCATAGCGCAGACGGGCGTTGAGCTGCATCTGGCGATAGGAGAGCATGACGTAGTAATAGGCAGCAGGAATAGCCGGCAGCATGTAGACTTCAAGCTTGCTTACCGGGATGGAGATAACCAGAACAGTAGTAAGGGTAAAGAACAGGCATGCCTGGGTCTTGATATCAAGTGTCTCCCTGTTGCGTATCTGGCGCACGAGGAAGTAGACAAAGCACAGGCCCACAGGGACAGTGAGGATGACGAAGTTCTGAAGGTAGTAGTAAAAAGGCTCGCGGTGAATTGGCAGAGAGGTAACGCGCCTGACGCTCTGCTCGATAAAGAGATTGTGAACATAGGCCTTACCGCCATCGAGGTAGACCATAGCGGCCCACAGGGCGGTCATGAGCAGGATGATAATGAAGTAGTAAGGGCGGAAAACGACAAAGAAGCGTCTTAAGTCGCGGTTAAAGGCCATCATGGCGACCAGGGACAGTACCGGGAAGATAAAGCCGTACGGGCCCTTGGTAAATACACCCAGGAAAAGCAGCAGCGGGATGGAGAGATTGCCGTACTTGGGACGTGGGGCTGAGGGACCGAGCTCCTTAATGAGGGTATAGCGCTTTACCATTTTCATATAGGCAAGCAGCATCACAGCCGTAAAGAGCATATCCATGCGGGCAATGACACCCAACACGTCGACAAAGAGCAGTGAGCACATGCCCAGGATAATGAGCAGACGCTCCTGATGGCGGAAATCCACGCCCAGATAGCGATCCATGATCGAAAGGACGAAGATAAAAGGGATGACTGAGGCCAGCAGTACCAGAGGCATGGCATTTTGACCTGCAATGCTCAGGCAGAGCATGCATATCCACAGATACAGAGGCGGCTTGTCGGCATATGGCGAGCCGTCCTGGTAAAAGGCAAAGAAAGATCCGCGCTCCATGGACTCACTGGCTATAGCCAGGTAGCTGAGCTCATTAAGCGGGTTGAAATCACGCAGTAATACTGCAGGCAGGAAAGCCGCAAATATTGACAGCAGAGCCAGTAAATAAATTCTATTGGATTTCATATAACTTCGCCGCTATCTTGGGCCCGGTCAGGCTCCATAAAGCCTCTGGAGCAGCCAGGTAAGATAAAACAACAGGCAGGCGGTCTCTCTCACTTCCGCCTGGAAATTGGCAGGTACTGTATACCCTTACAGAGAATAAGACAGGGACATGGACATGGTCCTGACTGCGCCAGTGGCGCCAGGGGCCCCAGTGGCACCAGGGCGCCAGCAGCGCATTGGGGAGCCAGGCGCTCTAATACCATGAGCACATCATATGGCCTGACAGTCTGGTTCTTATTCCCAACCACAACACGAAAAAAATGGGATTATACAGGTCAAATTCTGATATCTGAGCACATTGCCTGCCTTTTTGAAGCAAAAAGAGCGCCACAGGCGCCCCAGGGGCCAGCAAAAGGGATAAACAGGCCATTTAACCAGCACAGATAAACAGTCTGTCAGATGCTGAATAAACTCATGATAAACGCAGGTTAAACATAAGCTCCTCTATGAGACAGAGAGTAACCTGAGTGCCGCGCAGGTACGCTTACACCAGCTCACTGCACTGAGGCTTAAGGAAACGATACAGGCGATGGGACGCCCCCGCCTCATGCCTTGCGGTCAGTGGTGCCGGAGATAGACAGACTGCCCAGTTGCTATACAGAGCGCACAGTGCCTGCTGCTGATGCTACGGGCAAGAGTACCAGGCATGGAAATGATTCGTCCCATAGCATGAGCAAGTGGTGCCAGGGATACACAGAGTGCACAGTGGCTACACAGAGTGCACAGTGGCTGCAGCTGATGCTGCAGGCAAGAGTACTGGGCCTTGGGATGATTCATCCCATGACCTGAGCCAGGTGATGCCGGGGATACACAGAGTGCACAGTGACTGCAGCTGATGCTGCAGGCAAGAGTACAGGGCCTGGGGATAATTTATCCCATGACCTGAGCCAGGTGGTGCCGGGGATAGACAGAATGCACAGTGGCTGCAGCTGATGCTACGGGCAAGAGTACTGGTCTGGGGATGGTTTGTCCCATGGACTGAGCCAGGTGGTGCCGGGGATACACAGAGTGCACAGTGACTGCAACTGATGCTGCAGGCAAGAGTACTGGCTTGGGGATGATTCATCCCATGACCTGATCCAGGTGGTGCCGGGGATAGACAGACTGCACAGTGGCTGCAGCTGATGCTGCAGGCAAGAGTACAGGGCTTGGGGATGATTCATCCCATGACCTGAGCCAGGTGGTGCCGGGGATAGACAGACTGCACAGTGGCTGCAGGCAAATGTAATGAGTCTCAGCCCTCACAGCCCCCTGGCTTGAAATCATATGTTCCTGGCATCAGCAGTCTGCTCAGTGGCAGCAGGAGATACTGCAGGCTCAGGCTGATGAGCCTGAGTCAGGGCATTATCAGAGGTGAGACTTTGAGCCAGCTCCGGGATGTTGGATTGAGCTGCAGCATGCCGCTGAGTTGCGCGGGCGCCGCTGTTAGCAGTATCAGATGAGACCTGATTGTCTGTAGCTGGCTGGGCAGCTGCCTCAGCAATAACAGCGCTCTGATGGGCAGAACCAGCTGGGCTGGCAGCAACCTCCTGGGCAGCAGTACTGGTATGGTCAGTCTGATGAGTGGCATCATCACTGGTTGAGACACTGTGATGGTCTGCAGCTGCAGCATTCACTGCAGTCTGCTGGCCACCACCACTGTCATCAGCTGCCTGAGCACTGACATCAAGCACAGAGCGACGGTGGAGCATGATATTGCGGACGTAGGTGACCATTCCGCCTACCTGTCCGAGGATAAGCACTACATCAAGACGGTAGATCCCGTATATCTGGACCATGATGGCGGCCATAAGGCTGATGTACCAGAATGCAGGCGGCAGCACTGACTCTTTGCGTCTGTGCGAGACAAACATCTGATAGACAAAGCGAAAGGAAAAGAGAAACTGACCGATAAGGCCAAAGAGCAGCCAGCCATAGCCAATGGTCTGACCGTTTAGGAAATGCTCGACGAAGGTAGCAAAGTCACCGGTCTGGGAGATGATCATGACGGGAGGTGAGAGCATGATGAGCACAGGGACCTGGCGGCCAAAGCGCCCCAGTTCCCTTTTGAGCCTGAGATTGTAGATGTAGATGTAAAAGGACACGGTCTGAGCCAGCAAAATGGCAAAGTCCTCACGCAGGGCTCCGTAGAAGCTCATCATGAATGAGCCCAGCAGCGACAGCCACCAGAACATGGCCGGGTTGACCACGGTTTTGGCTTTTTCAGACATTACCCACTGCACAATCATGCGTCCGGCAAAGGCCGCCTGTGCAATCAGACCAATCAGGGTATACCAGCTGATAATACTCATGTTCTTTCACCTGCAGTAAGCTCAGGCTGCGCAGAGGCTCATAGACCAGCGCAGACAGACATCAGGACAGCAATGGGACCATCAGGTACCCATAGCTGGCCTTATGCGTCAGTGCGCGCCTGTAGGGGCTCATCATAGCCACGGGCTAATATTGAGGCAAGCCATTACCCAATTTTCTCAGTACCATGCGCGGGCGCTGTGAGATCATGGCCACCGGCGCCATTGCTGCCCTTGAAGCCCCATTCTTCTTGATTCAGGCAGTAGATAAACTAAAAGGCCCTCTGATCGTGATGACCAGAGGGCCTTTTGTTATGGCAGTCAGCTCAAAGCTCAGTGCTATGAGCTTGAGTGCCTTGAAACTCAGGGCGTATTAGCCTAACAGGGACAGACCAAGCTGAGGACGGGTGTTAGCCTGCATCAGCATGGAGGTAGCAGCCTGCTGAATGATGGACTGCTGGGAAAGGTTGGCAGACTCTTCGGCGAAGTCAGCGTCACGAATGCGGCTACGGGCGTCAGCCTGGTTGGCAGAAACGTTAGCCTGGTTGCGGATTGAAGACTCTAGACGGTTCTGTATCATAGCCACACATCAAAAAAAGCAAAATTTGCTTAATTAAAGCCTCAAAAGTAGTATCTAGTTTTGAGTTTTTTTTAAACTGAAAATGATGTATCTATGGAGTGATAAAAAATAGCGAAAAATCGCTAGCAAATACAACTCAAAAATGATAGAATAGGGGATCCGTTTAAATTTCTATGTAAATGGAGTTATCCCCTACTGTGCCACATAATATTACCATCGACAAGAGCTGTCAATACCGCGGTACGGCGTATTAAGCTAGTGTGATTTTCATCAAACTTCATCCTTAAGGTCATCTAAAATGTCACAACAGAAGCAATCACGCATGCGCTCATGGCTGAGCTGGGACATGAACTCGCCTAACTCTCTTACGGCAAAAGTTGTGCTGGCCGTCAGATAGATCCGTATATCTGAGATTGACTCATCTAAAGAGCGCTTGCTTTCAAGCTTTCTCTTTTCTTGAAGCCATTTCAGAAACGAAGAGGCAATCTTTTTGATTACAACCATACCCTCGATGAAATCAGAATTGCATGCAGTCATGTCGTCCTGCCTGAGGTCTTTATCCAGTAAGTGGTGATGCTCCTCGCAAAGCCAGTATTCAAAAACACTCTGCAGAACCTGCTCAAACCCCTGCTGATGTCACAAATCCTCTCCCCATTTCTGGAGCGAGCAATGATCTCGGTCTTTACCTCTTGAGTAATATAAATATTGGCCATATGAAAACCTACTTAAAAAATAGCAGGCGGATTCTACCATGTATGTTACTCAAAACAATTTATTTTGTTTCAATATCCATTGTGACGCATAACGATCTATGATTCCCTTTGTCAACAGCAATGGATCACTGAAAATGGTTCAATGATCACATTAAGTGGTATTCAATATTTTCATGAAATGGGAATTGACGTTCCTTCCAAACATTCACGTAAAATCTGTTGTGCGTGTTTAGATTGGAGTGAACGCCGTTTCCATTTAGGTGGGTACGTTGGAGCCGCATTATTTTCGCTTTATGAATCTAAAGGGTGGTTAACTCGACATCTTGGTTACCGTGAAGTTACCATCACGGAAAAAGGTTATGCTGCTTTTAAGACCCACTTTCACATTTAAGTTGTTTTTCTAATCCGCATATGATCAATTCAAGGCCGAATAAGAAGGCTGGCTCTGCACCTTGGTGATCAAATAATTCGATAGCTTGTCGTAATAATGGCGGCATACTATCAGTAGTAGGTGTTTCCCTTTCTTCTTTAGCGACTTGATGCTCTTGATCTTCCAATACGCAACCTAAAGTAAAATGCCCCACAGCGCTGAGTGCATATAATGCATTCTCTAGTGAAAAACCTTGTTGGCATAAAAAGGCTAATTGATTTTCGAGAGTTTCATACTGTTTTTCTGTAGGCCGTGTACCTAAATGTACTTTTGCTCCATCGCGATGACTTAGTAAAGCACATCTAAAACTTTTAGCGTTATTACGTAAAAAATCTTGCCAGCTTTCCCCTTCTAAAGGGCAAAAGTGAGTATGGTGCCTATCTAACATCTCAATGGCTAAGGCGTCGAGCAAAGCCCGCTTATTTTTTACATGCCAATACAATGTAGGCTGCTCTACACCTAGCTTCTGGGCGAGTTTACGGGTTGTTAAACCTTCGATTCCGACCTCATTAAGCAGCTCTAATGCGCTGTTAATCACTTTACTTTTATCTAATCTAGACATCATTAATTCCTAATTTTTGTTGACACTCTATCATTGATAGAGTTATTCTACCACTCCCTATCAGTGATAGAGAAAAGTGAAATGAATAGTTCGACAAAGATCGCATTGGTAATTACGTTACTCGATGCCATGGGGATTGGCCTTATCATGCCAGTCTTGCCAACGTTATTACGTGAATTTATTGCTTCGGAAGATATCGCTAACCACTTTGGCGTATTGCTTGCACTTTATGCGTTAATGCAGGTTATCTTTGCTCCTTGGCTTGGAAAAATGTCTGACCGATTTGGTCGGCGCCCAGTGCTGTTGTTGTCATTAATAGGCGCATCGCTGGATTACTTATTGCTGGCTTTTTCAAGTGCGCTTTGGATGCTGTATTTAGGCCGTTTGCTTTCAGGGATCACAGGAGCTACTGGGGCTGTCGCGGCATCGGTCATTGCCGATACCACCTCAGCTTCTCAACGCGTGAAGTGGTTCGGTTGGTTAGGGGCAAGTTTTGGGCTTGGTTTAATAGCGGGGCCTATTATTGGTGGTTTTGCAGGAGAGATTTCACCGCATAGTCCCTTTTTTATCGCTGCGTTGCTAAATATTGTCGCTTTCCTTGTGGTTATGTTTTGGTTCCGTGAAACCAAAAATACACGTGATAATACAGATACCGAAGTAGGGGTTGAGACGCAATCGAATTCGGTATACATCACTTTATTTAAAACGATGCCCATTTTGTTGATTATTTATTTTTCAGCGCAATTGATAGGCCAAATTCCCGCAACGGTGTGGGTGCTATTTACCGAAAATCGTTTTGGATGGAATAGCATGATGGTTGGCTTTTCATTAGCGGGTCTTGGTCTTTTACACTCAGTATTCCAAGCCTTTGTGGCAGGAAGAATAGCCACTAAATGGGGCGAAAAAACGGCAGTACTGCTCGGATTTATTGCAGATAGTAGTGCATTTGCCTTTTTAGCGTTTATATCTGAAGGTTGGTTAGTTTTCCCTGTTTTAATTTTATTGGCTGGTGGTGGGATCGCTTTACCTGCATTACAGGGAGTGATGTCTATCCAAACAAAGAGTCATCAGCAAGGTGCTTTACAGGGATTATTGGTGAGCCTTACCAATGCAACCGGTGTTATTGGCCCATTACTGTTTGCTGTTATTTATAATCATTCACTACCAATTTGGGATGGCTGGATTTGGATTATTGGTTTAGCGTTTTACTGTATTATTATCCTGCTATCGATGACCTTCATGTTAACCCCTCAAGCTCAGGGGAGTAAACAGGAGACAAGTGCTTAGTTATTTCGTCACCAAATGATGTTATTCCGCGAAATATAATGACCCTCTTGATAACCCAAGAGGGCATTTTTTACGATAAAGAAGATTTAGCTTCAAATAAAACCTATCTATTTTATTTATCTTTCAAGCCATATAGACAGACAATCTTGATGTTTTAAGTAAATTGAATAGAAATTGGTAAATATGTATAGGATAACTATGATGTCAATATAGTGTAGTTTTTTGGACTATTGGCATGGGGTCATTATGGTAGTCT